>DATJYT010000017.1:0-4859 GCA_035499475.1 Xanthobacteraceae bacterium
CGTAGATGCAATCGAGCGCCCTCTCGGTCTTGATGTTGCGTCCGCCGCTTTTCAGCGCCACCACGAGCTCGACCTCGTGGTGCATGTCCTTGGTCAGTGAGGGATAAGGCACCGTGCCGCCGTCGGCGACAATGGCGTCGGCCGGCTTGGCGAAAAAGAACGGCGGCTCGCGCACGTCCTGTCCCATCTCCTTGATGTGTTCCTCATAGTTGCGGCCGACGCACCACAGGCGGCGGACCGGAAAATATTTGTCGGCGCCGGCGACCGCGATGGCGGGCTGCGCCGGCGGCGGAATGACATAGCTCTTCGTATCGGTGCTCATGATGACGTTTTTTGTTGGAGGGGAAGCGAGGATGCGGGCTTATAGCCTACGCATCGGCACGATCAAAGCGCGGCTTACGCGGACGATGCGGCGATGGCCATTGGCTCGAGCGCCGGCGCCTTGAGCTGCAGCCGGTAGAACGAGGCATAGCGGCCGCCCTTGCGCAACAACTCGTCGTGGCGGCCGGATTCGACAACAACGCCGTCCTCGACGACAAGGATGGAGTCGGCATGGGTAATGGTCGACAAGCGATGCGCGATGACGAGCGTAGTGCGGCCCTTGCTGAGTTCCGCGAGCGCTTCCTGGACGTGGTGCTCGGATTCCGAATCAAGCGACGCCGTCGCTTCGTCGAGCAGAATGATCGGCACGTTGCGCACCAACGCCCGGGCAATGGCGATGCGCTGGCGCTCGCCGCCGGAAAGCTGCAAGCCGTGCTCGCCGACCAGCGTGTCGTAGCCCGCCGGCATGTTGCGGATGAAATCGTGCGCGTGCGCGGCCTTGGCGGCGGCGATGATCTCCGCCTCGCCGGCGCCAAGCTTGCCGAGTGCTATGTTGTCGCGGATCGTGCCGCGGAACAAATGCACGATCTGGCCCACATAGGCGATCTCGTCGCGCAGTGAGCCGCGGGAAACCTCCGCGATATCCTGCCCGTCGATCAGAACGCGCCCGGAATCGGCGTCATAGAACCGCAGGATCAGGTTGAGCACCGTGGTCTTGCCGCCGCCCGACGGCCCGACCAGCGCGGTGACCCGGCCGGGCTGTGCCGTAAAGCTCATGCCGCGCAGCACCGGCGCGTCGGCGTGATAGGCGAATCGCACATCGGCGAATTCGACCCTCCCCGAGGTCACGGCGAGCGCCGGCCGATCGGCGTCGGCCGGCTCGCCGGCGGGACTGTCGATGATTTCGTAGAGCACGCGCACGCCGACGAGGTTGTTGTTGAGATCGATGTTGAGCCGCGCCAGCCGCTTGGCGGGTTCATAGGCCAACAGGAACGCCGCCATGAACGAGACGAATTCTCCGGGCGCGGCGCCGGTTTCGATGACGCGGTAGCCGCCGTAGATGATCGCAATCGAGATCGCGAGGCCGCCGAGCGTCTCCATCAACGGGCTGGCGCGGTTGGCGACGCGCGCCAGCTTGTTGGATTCGTTCTGAACCGAGGCGACGCTCACCGCCAGCCGGCGCCGCATTTCGTTCTCGAGCCCGAAGGCCTTGACCATGCGGATGCCTTGCAGCGCCTCCTGCATCGTCTCGATGATGCGCGTGCCGCCGGTGAATTGGGTGCGGGCGATGCCGCGGACGCGGCGGATCAGCTTGCGCAGAACGAGGAAGGCCGGCGGCACGGTCACGAGCCCGATCAGCGCCATCGTCGGATCCTGGATCACCATGACGGCGCACAGGCCGATGAGCGACAGGAGATCGCGCCCGACGGCATTGATCAGCAAGGCGATCACCTGGCTGACGGCCTGTGCTCCAGCGGTAAGCCGGGCGATGAATTCCGAGGAATGACGATCGGCAAAATAGCCGATATCCTGCGCGAGCAGCTTGTCGAACATGCGCTGTTGGTTCTCGGCAACGATCTGGTTGCCGATCGACGACAGCATCACGGCGGACGCGTAGGTGGCCAGCCCCTTGGTCGTGAACATTACCATCGTCGACAGGCCGACGATGACGATGGCGTGGAAATCGTGGCTCACATAGGACGCATTGGTCATGGTGCCGAGCAGATAGGCGCTCAGCGCGGTCGCGCCGGCGCCGACGCCCATCAGCGCGAAAGCCGCCAGGTAGCGCGGCCAGTGTCCGAGCGCCTCGTCCAGCAATAGCCGGCGCACCAGAGCAAACGTCGAATAGTCGTCGACGGAACCGGCCGTGGCAGCGTTCATCGTGACCCGTTCTTGCTCCGCTGCGCCGCGTGCGCGCCAACATCCGTTCCATGCCCGGACGGGGCCGGATGTTCAAGTCATTTCAGAGCGATCAGTGCTCGTTTGGTCCGGCGGCCGGAACCGCGGACGGCGATGGCACCACGGCGGGGCGGCTGCGCGGGCGGGCGAATTCTTGCTCGTCGCCGCGTGCCGCGCGGCGCGACTGCAACTCGCGTTCCCAGGAAATGGCATGCGACACGATGGTCGGAAGGTCGTCGAAGCGAGGCTGCCAGCCGAGCACCGCGCGGGCGCGCGAGCAGTCCGCCACGATCATCGCCGGGTCGCCCGCCCGTCGCGGCGCGGTCTCGACGGTGAAATCTGCGCCGGAGACGCGTTTGACCGTTTCGATCACTTCGACCACCGAAAAGCCGTGGCCATATCCGCAGTTGACCGTCAGCGACGGTGCGCCGGACCGCAGCCGGCGCAGCGCATCGGAATGCGCGCGCACCAGGTCGCTGACGTGAATGTAATCGCGCACGCAGGTGCCGTCCGGCGTCGGGTAATCGTTGCCGAAGACCTGGACCTTGTCGCGCAGACCGATCGCCGCCTCGGCCGCAATCTTGATCAGGTGTGTCATGTTCTTGCCCGACTGTCCGGAGCGCAGATGCGGATCGGCCCCGGCAACGTTGAAGTAGCGCAATATGCCATGGCGGAGACCGTACGCGACGCTGGCGTCCCGCAGCATGGTTTCCGTCATCAGCTTCGATGAACCGTAAGGCGAGATCGGTTGCGTCGGTGCAGCCTCGTTCACCACTGCGCTGACGGGATTGCCGTAGACGGCGGCAGTCGATGAAAAAATGAAGTCGCGCACGCCGCCTTGCACGGCGCACTCGATCAGTGCGCGCGAATTTGAGGTGTTGTTGCGGTAGTAGCCGAGCGGATCGCGCACCGAATCGGGGACGACGATTGACGCCGCGAAATGGATGATCGCCTTGACGCCGTGGTCGCGAATGACGCGCGAGACCAGTGCCTGATCGCCGGTCTCTCCGACGATGAGCGGCACGTCCTCGGCGACCGCCCAGGCAAAGCCGGTCGAGAGATTGTCGAGCACCACGACCGGCTCGCCGGCGTCGACGAGCTCGAGCACCATGTGGCTGCCGATGTAACCGGCTCCGCCTGTGACCAGAACAGTCATATTCCTAATCTCGCTTCCCAGGCCGCTTGGCCTACTCCGAATTGATGAATCCGGCGTTATGTCGCGTGCTTTCCGTGGGCAGCCGCGGCGGACCGAGCGCTTGCCGGGTCGCCGTCAGAACCGTCTCGACGCTGATCTCGCGCATGCAGCGATGGTGGCCGAGCCGGCACACCGGCTTGTGACACGGCCGGCAGGCAAGCTCGCCCGTGATCTCGATGGTCGCCGCCAGCGGATTGAGCGGTGCCCAATGCCACGGGCTGGTCGGTCCGAAAATTCCGATCGAAGGCGTGCCCAGCGCCGCGCCAACGTGCAGCAGGCCGGAATCGTTTGAGACCAGCGCGGCGGCCGACGCCAGCGCCATGATGGCATTGCGCAAGTCGTCGCCGGTGAGGTCGCGCGCGCGGGTGTCGCCGACGATTTCGGCGGCGAGAGATTTCTCGGCCGGGCCGCCCAACACCCACACCGCAAAGCCGTCGGCAAGGAGGCGGCGAGTCAATTCTGCATAGGCGGCGCTTGGCCAACGCTTTGACGGCCCGACGGCGCCGGGCGCCAGCGCCACCACAGGGGCGCTGACGCCGCCGAGGCCGCGCTTGTCGCGCCACGCGGCCGCTTGCGCCGTCGGCACGATGAGCTGGGGCGCCGGCCATTGCGACGGCGGCCCTTCGCCCGCCGGCAAAGCCAACGCGCCGCAACGGTCAATCATGCGCGGCAATCTGCGCTCGCCGAAGCGCAAGTCGTTGAGCAGGACAAAACGCGCTTCGCCGAAAAAGCCGGTGCGTTTGGCGATGCCGGCGAGGAACGGCGCGAGCGCCGCTTTCCAGGTGCGCGGCATGACGAGCGAGGTGCCGTAGCCTTCGCGCTTGAGCCGCGCCGCAAGCCTTTTCTGCTCACCAAGGGCGATGCGGCCGCGCGGCAGATCAACAGTGATCGCTTTGCGCAGGCCGGGCATGTAATCGGCCAGCGGCGCGCACAGCGTCGTCGTCAGCATGTCGATCGGCCGGCCAGGATGGCGCCCGCGAAGCAGCGTCACGACCGAATGGCAGCGAACGAAATCGCCGATCCACATGTAGGGGACGATGAGGATGGGACTCTCGTCCTGCCGAGGGGCGGCATCCAGCGTGGTGGTGCTTTGATATGAATTAAGATTCATTCTTAAATCTGTCGATCGTCCGCGCGGCTTAATGGAAGGCACGCACGTTTTTTGGTCGTTGCGGACCCGCCAGTCGAGTTAGCCCGCACTTTATGCGATTATTCCGCCTGCATCGTGAGTTCACATCAACAATAGAATTCACGCAACGCGGAGGCCCCGCCGGTGTCCAGTGCCAAACTATCATATCCGCGCCAAGAGGCTTCCTTTGAATCGCCTTCTCATTGAAAGAATCATCATTCATAAATTAGAAGGCCGTGTCTCTTATCGTTGTTCCATGGCCTTGTTGCGCGTCAGTCGCCACTAAGGCAAAGGAACGGGATTGTCGGCGACCGC
>DATJYT010000018.1:0-2751 GCA_035499475.1 Xanthobacteraceae bacterium
GTCACGTAAGGCATGGTCGTCTCCTCGCTGTCGCGAATGTCACTTGCCTTCGATCTCATGCCGCACCGTGGCGGCGCCGTCGGCCATAGCTTTCATTTTACCAAAAGCGATCGCCCGCGGCAGGTATTTCATACCGCAGTCCGGCGCCACCACCACCCGATCCGCCGGCACTTGGGCCAGTGCCCGCCTGATGCGCTCGGCGACAATCTGCGGGGTCTCGACGGTCATGTCGGACAGATCGATGACTCCCAATATGATGGTCTTCGAGGGCAGCGCCCGCAAGATATTGAGGTCGAGCTTGGGTTGCGCCGCCTCGATGGAAATCTGTTGCGCCTTGGAGCCTTCGAGCTCCGCCAGGAACGAGTAGCCCGACGGCTTGTCGTGGACCACGGCGGCATAGCCGAAGCAGAGGTGAACGGCCACCGTGCCGGTGACGCCGTCAAGCGCGCGGTCGAGCGCCTTGAGCCCGTATTGCCGCGCTTTCTCCGGATGCTGCTGCATCCACGGCTCATCGATCTGCACCACGTCGGCGCCGGCGGCGAACAGATCCTTGATCTCGGCATTGACCGCGTCGGCGTAGGCAAGCGCCACCGCTTCCTCGTCCTTGTAGTAATCGTCCTGGGCCTGCTTGCCCATGGTGAACGGTCCCGGCACCGTCGCCTTGATGGCCCGATCGGTATTGGCACGCAGGACTTTCAAGTCGCGCAGTTCTACCGCTTGCTTGCGTTTGATCGGGCCGACCACGCGCGGCACCGGGATCGGCCGGCCGCTGCGATTGATGACCGTGCCGGGATTCTCGATATCGATGCCTTCGAGCGCGGTGGCAAAGCGATTGGAATAGCTTTCGCGCCGCTGCTCGCCGTCGGTGATGATATCGAGGCCGGCGCGCTCCTGATCGCGAATGGCGAGGATCGTGGCGTCGTCCTGCGCCGCCTCGAGCTTGTCCGGTGCGACGAGCCAGAGATCGTCCGCGCGCACGCGCGGCACCTGCTTCGACAGCTTGTCGCGGTCGATCAGCCAGTCCGGTTGCGGATAGGAGCCGACAAGGGAGGTGGGAAGCAGCATTCGGTCTCTCTGACTCCCACCCGCCCTAACCGCGGCGCCTAGGCCTTCAGCGCCTTGGCATATGGATAGATGAGATCACCGGTTTTTTGGTCGGCCGGCGAGATCACCGTCTGATAGCTCATGCCGCGCCAAGTTTCGAGGTTCGCCGCATCGGTGATGCCATGATACTGCACCTGCAGCATCCCCGATTTGGTCCACTCGCCATTTTTGCCGAACTTCACGTCGGCCATGATGGTCTTGAACTCGTGACTGCGCAGATAATCGGCGAGCTTGTCGTCGTTGATGCTCTTCGTCCCGGCGACCGCATCGCCGAGGACCTGAAGATAGGCGTAGCCCCAACCGCCGAGGTAATAGCCGAGCGGATCGACACCTTCCGCTTGGGCGCGTGACTGATACTTCTTGAAGAAGTCGGCGGCCGGCGCCATCAGCTTCGGCGACGGCACCCAGGTCTCGTAATTCGTGATGCCGTTGAGCTTGGATTTGAGCTTGTCCTTGAACACGGTGGCCTGAAGGCCGACCATGCCGCCGCCCATCATCTTGGGCTTAAGACCAAGCTCGTTTGCCGAGAGCACCAATCCGACGGAGCTCAGCGGATAGGAGCAGAACACCACGAGATCCGGATCGGCGGCCTGGATGGCCCGGATGATCGGCGAGAAGTCGGTCGTGCTCGGCGGATAGGTCTTGTCATAGACGCTCTTGAGGCCGTACTTCTTGACATTAGCGCGCGCGCCGTCAGCGGCGTTGTGCGAGAACTCGGCGTCCTCGGCCGCGATCGCAACGGTTTGCGGCTTCGGATTCTGCGCCACTGCCGCCTGGAAAAAGCCCTCGGTGAAAGACTCTTTCGGCGTCGGGCCGGACGGCAGCATCGAGAAGTATTTCGGATAATGAAATTCGGCATTGGCATCGAGCGCAAACAAGCTGATGAAGGTCTTGTTCTTCTGCATCACCACTGGAATTGCCGGCGCCACCATGTTGGTAGCGTAAGGGCTGACGACGAGATCGACTTTGTCGACGTCGAGAAGCTTGGTGTAGATGCCGGGCACGTTTGCCGGGTTTGACTGATCGTCATAGCTGACAATCTCGACCTGGCGTCCGAGCAACCCGCCCTTGGCGTTGATCTCTTCCTGCCAGATCTTGGCGCCGAGCAGCGCCTGCTTGCCGTTCGGCGCGAGCGGGCCGGTCAGCGCCATGCCAAAGCCGATCTTGATGGGACCGTTCTGGGCAAATGCGGGCGCCGCGCCGAGACCGGTTGATACCAAGGCGGCACCGATACCCGCATTGACGCCGCGTCGTGTGACGTGATGACTCATGAGATTCCTCCGGAAAGCGGTTCTTTTTCGTTCATGGCACTCGGTCGGATAGCCCCGTTCGGGCGTGATGCGACAGTGTCTAGCGTAGAATGCCCTGGTTTGGCGCTCGTGAAAAGAGAGCGACGGCCGGCGTGGCAATCTGCCCGAGCGCCGGGGCAAGAGACGGTGGGCACCAGAATCCCGATTGCACGCATTCGGTGAAATGTCGAAGGCGGCCCAGGGAAGCCGCGACCGGAAGGCTATCGGCGAATGTGAGCCGTGGTCACGCGTTCTCGTAGAGTGCCGCGGCCCGGACGTCGTCCTCGATCAGCCGCCAGATGTGATCGACGAGTTTGACGAATTCGGGGGTGCGTTTGATCTCCAGATGGCGCGGGCG
>DATJYT010000019.1:0-7747 GCA_035499475.1 Xanthobacteraceae bacterium
AGCTCGGCGTCAAGGCTGTTCCCACGTCGACGGGCGGCATGTCGCCGACGCTGACGGCGGTGATGTCGGGCCAGATCGATATCGGCTGGGGCTCGCCGCCGTTCGGCATCAAGGAAATCGGCGAGGGCAAGATCCGCGTCATCGCCAGCGGCAACGACGTGCCGTCGCTGCGCGGCCAGACGGTGCGCGTCGAGGTGGTCAACGCCAATGTGCTGCGCGACCGCCACGACGCAGTGTTGCGTTTCGTCGCCGCGCTGCGCGAGACGCTCGACTGGATGTACGCCGACCCGGCCGCCATGAAGATGTATGCGGACACGCTCGGCATGCCGGTCGACGTCGTCAAAGCCGCGATCGAAAAGTTTCAGCCCAGGGACGCCAAGCAGTTCGACC
Organism: Xanthobacteraceae bacterium; assembly: GCA_035499475.1. Taxonomy (GTDB): domain Bacteria; phylum Pseudomonadota; class Alphaproteobacteria; order Rhizobiales; family Xanthobacteraceae; genus BOG-931. Next base: position 391 of record DATJYT010000019.1, read on the forward strand.
GCATCCTCGACATCGACGGCATGATGGCCGACGCCATCAAGAACAAGTTCCTCGACGCGCCGCTCTCCAAGGAGCAGCTCGCGGACTTCATTCAGATTCCGCCTGAGTCATGCGCCAACACGGTAGCTTCGGGCAGATGCTGATGCTATCGCGCCGGCATTTGCTGGGGGCAGCCGTGGGTTCGCTCGCTTTGGGTCAGCCGCCGCGCGTGGGCCAGGCGGCGCCGGAGCCCACGGAATTTCCCAAGGATTTCATCTGGGGCGCGTCGACATCGAGCTATCAGATCGAAGGCGCCGTCGATGCGGACGGCCGCGGCAAGAGCATCTGGGACACGTTTTGTCACACGCCCGGCCACGTGAAGGGCAACGATACCGGCGATGTCGCCTGCGACCATTATCACCGCTGGGGCGAGGATATCGACCTGCTCGCACGCGGCGGCTTTAATGCTTACCGCTTCTCGATCGCGTGGCCGCGCATCCTGCCCGCGGGCGGTGGCGCCGTCGAGCATCGCGGCCTCGACTTCTACGATCGCCTGGTCGACGGGCTGTTGCAGCGCCAGGTCACGCCGTGGATCTGTCTTTATCATTGGGACTTGCCGCAGGCGTTGCAGGACGCTGGCGGCTGGCTCAATCGCGATACGTGCGAGAAATTCGCCGAATACGCGCGCATCATGGCGAAGCGGCTCGGCGACCGTGTGCGGCATTGGGCGACCTTCAACGAGCCCAACGTGCATGCGCTGTTCGGCCATGGCGTCGGGAGTCATGCACCAGGGATCACCGGTTTGCCGAACATGCTGGCCGCAGCGCACCATCTTAATCTGGCGCACGGCCGCGCGTTGCAGGCGTTGCGCGCGGAGCGGCCTGATCTGCGTCTCGGCACGGTGATGTCACTGCAACCGGTGCGGCCGTCCTCCGATAGCGGCGCCGACCGCCGCGCCGCCGAGCGGTTCGACGCCATGTGGAACGGCGCCTGCCTCGATCCGTTGCTGAAGGGTTCCTATCCGGCGGCGGCCACGGCCGATTTTGCCCCGCTGGTGGCAAGCGCCGATCTCGCGACCATCCATCAGGAAATGGATTTTGTCGGCGTGAACTATTACGCGCCGATGTATGTGGCCGACGCGCCGAATACGCTGTTCGGAGCATGGTTCGGCGCGGTGCCGCAGGGTACGAAGTTCACCGCCATGGGTTGGCCGATCGATCCGGGCGGGCTGACCGAGGAGCTGATCGGCTTACGCGCGCGCTACGGCGACCTCGAAATCTACGTCACCGAAAACGGCGCCTGCTACGACGACCCGGTCGCTGCCGACGGCATCGTCCACGACGAGGACCGCATCGCCTATTTGCGCGATCATCTTGCCGCGGCACAGCGCGCGCTCGCCGCCGGCGTCAGGCTGCGCGGCTATTTCGTCTGGTCGCTGCTCGATAATTTCGAATGGGCCGAAGGCTACGGCCGGCGCTTCGGCGTGGTTCACGTCGATTTCGCGACGCTCAAACGCACGCCGAAGGCCTCGTTCAATTTCCTTGCTGGCGAGATGCGGCGCACGTGACGCGCGCCGCCGCCAGACGGCTCAACGCTTGACCTTGCACGCGCCTTGGTGGAGCCAGGTCGCCCTGGCGTATTCGGCCGCGCAGTTGTTGGAATAGGTCATCATCTGGTGATTGAGCGGGTCGCGTCCGCACATCGGCTCTCCGCCCATCAGCAGGGCGACCGTAGGATACAGGCACTGTAACGGCATGCACGGTCCGAGATGCTCGACGCGCGCGCCGTCCGCCGTGGCGAGGCACGAATTGTTATAGGTCTGCGGCCCATCCGGCTTCACCCCGCATACCGGTTGCATCGTGGCGCGGCAGCTTTTGGCTGCTTCGGCAGTACCGCCGGCGACCAGCGACATCGCGGCAAGTCCGGCAACGACCGCGAGACATGAAACACTCGTCTTTACAATCCGCATCATTTCAACCCCTCCTCCTCGGCTGTACTCCCGTTAGCAGCCCGCGGGAACTTAGCATAAACAACCGGACGGGGTAGTCCCGAATCCGCCGAACGGCAGTCACGCACCCGAACATCAGTGCCGGTCGCGCGCGGCCGCGCTGATGGCGCCAAGCATCGTCGCGCGGTCCTTGTTGAGCACGCCGCGCACCGGCGCTTGCTTGCCGAGCTGCCCCATCTCGCGCTGGCGCTTGACGGTTGCGTTCGTCATCAGCGGCTCGACGCCGAGTTCGCGCAGCGTGTCGGCGACTTCTTCCATCTCGGCGGCGCGGCGCTCGCCATGGTTCGCCATGCGCTCGAGGTTGTAGGGCACCATCTTTCCCCAATCGAGCCCCGGATAATTGTTCTTCATCGAGGTGGCGACTTCATCGATGACGCCGGCGCGCGACGCCGCGAGGAAACACTCCAACGTCAGCGCTTCGATGCCCTTGATCATGACGCTGCGCACCATCTTGATCGCCGCCGCCGCGCCGGTTTCCGGCCCGGCGAAGCTGACGCGCATGCCGAGCGCAATGAGCGCCGGCGCAAGCTTCTGGGCGTGCGGGCCGGCCAGCAGCATCGGCGTTTGATGCCGCGCCGGATGTATGGGAGCGAGCACCGCGACATCGACGTAGCGGCCGGCGTCGCCGAGAAGCTTTGCAGTCTCCTGCTTGCGGCCGGGAGAGACCGAGTTGATGTCGAGGAAGAACGGTTCGCCCGCGACATGCGCCTTGACCGACCGCGCCGCTTCGACGCTCGAAGCGGCGGTGACCGCCGAGACGATCATATCGGCGCCACGGACGGCATCCGCCGCCGATACGGCACAGCGCACGCCGCTTGCCGTTGCGGCATGCCGCAGCCTTTCGCCGCCCGGCCGCGGCAACAGAATGTCCCACGCCGACATCTTTTCGATGCCCGCCTCGCGCAGCCCGGCAGCGATGGCTTGGCCTGCTTCGCCGAAGCCGATGAACGCGATGGCTGGCCTCACCTCCGGCATCTGGCACGTTCCTTTGATGGTCCTGCGGCGCGCGCATGATGGCAGCTTGGCGGCGCGCATTGCAATGGTGCGGACGCCCGTTAGGATGCGCACCAACGATGAACAAGCGGGCGACCGCAATCGTATCGGGAGGAACATCCTTATGACGCCGATCGTCGATCAAGCGACCAGCCGCCGCCGTTTCCTGAAGTTTCTCGCCGCGAGCCCGCTGTTCGCCGGCACGCCGCTGGCGGCGCTCGCTGGCGAGGAGCCCGGCCCGCAGCGGCCAGCCGATCCTTACGTGTGGGCGCCGCGCGACTACGACCACCTGATCTCAAGCCCCAAGGAAGCGCTCGACGTGTTCGACTTCGAGCCGGTCATGCACAAGAACGTGCCGCCGGCGCATTTCGGCTACATGGCCTCGGGCGTCGACGACGACGTGACGCTGCGCGCCAACCGCGAAGGCTTTCTGAAGTTCCAGCTTCGCCCGCGCCGGTTGGTCGACGTCAGCAAGATCGACATGAGCACCGAGATCCTCGGCCAGAAATATCAGTCGCCGATCATCATCGATCCGACCGGCGGCCATAAGGGTTATCATCCGGACGGCGAAGAAGGCGTCGCCCGTGCCGCCAAGGTCGGCGATCATTTGATGATTCTCTCGACGCAGGCTTCGACATCGGTGGCGGACGTCATTGCCGCGCGCGGCCGGCCGATCTGGTCGCAGCTCTACGCCACCAACAAGTTCGAGGTCGCCCAGCATCACGTCCAGAGCATGGAGCGCCAGGGCTCGATCGCGGTCGCCGTTACCGTCGACCGCAACGGCGGTCGCAATCAGGAAACCGCATTGCGCATGGCCAAGCTCGACACGCGACAATGTTCGGCCTGCCATGACAACAGCAGCATCGCGGCGTCGAACCGCGACAAGCCCATGTACGAGGGCGCCGACTTGTCGGGTCTCAAGAACATCCAATCGTCGGCGATGTCGTGGGACTACATCAAGCGGTTGCGCGATCAGACCAAGATGAAGATGGTGCTCAAAGGCATTTTGGCCTGGGAGGACGCGCAAATCGCCGCGCAGACCGGTATCGACGCGATCATCGTGTCCAACCACGGCGGCCGTGCCGACGAGTCCGGCCGATCGACCATCGAGAGCCTGCCTGAGATCATACAAGTATCAGGCAACATGCCGGTGCTGATCGATTCCGGTTTCCGCCGCGGCACCGACTTCGTCAAGGCGCTCTGCATGGGCGCCAAGGGCGTCGCGATCGGCCGGCCGTATCTGTGGGGGCTCGGTGCCTTCGGCCAGCCGGGCGTCGAGCGCGTGCTGCAGATCCTGCGCACCGAACTCATGGTCGCCATGCAGCAGGTCGGCGCGCCGTCGCTCAAGGACCTCAAGCCGTCGATGGTGGTCAAGGCTTGAGCTGCCGCGACCGTCTCGAACAGGCGCTGGCGCGCATCGCCGATCCCAAAGGCGAAGGCGCGCGCGCCTGTCTGACGGTTTATGCGGCTGCGGCGCGGGCGGCAGCCGACGCGGCCGATGCGCGCGCGACTGCGGGCATCTCGCTGGGGCCGCTCGATGGCGCCATCATCACCATCAAGGACTTATTCGACGTCGCCGGCGAGCCGACGCGGGCAGGCTCGAAGATTCTGGCCGATGAGGCCGCGCCGGCCCAAGCCGACGCGGCGATCGTGCGGCGGCTGCGCGCCGCAGGCGCGGTGATCGTTGCCAAGACCAACATGACAGAATTCGCGTTTTCGGGCGTCGGCGCTAATCCGCATTTCGGTACGCCCGGCAATCCGCATGACCGCACGCGCGTTCCCGGCGGCTCGTCCGCCGGCGCGCCGGTCGCCGTCGCGGACGGCATGTGCGAGATCGCGATCGGCACCGACACCGGCGGCTCGGTGCGGATTCCGGCGTCGCTGTGCGGCCTCGTCGGCTTCAAGCCGAGCCGGCAGCGGGTGCCGACCGAGGGCGCCTTTCCGTTGAGCTATACGCTCGATTCGATCGGGCCGATCGCACGCAGCGTTGCCGATTGCGCCAGGGCCGACGCGGTCATGGCCGGCGATGATTATTCGCCGCCTGAGCCGATCTCGCTCGATGGCCTTCGTATCGGCGTTGTCGAGGGCGTTCCGCTCGACCGGCTCGACGATACGGTCGCCGCGGGCTTCGCATTGGCGGTCAAGCGTCTCGACGACGCCGGCGCGCGCGTGAGCCATGAAGCCTTTTCATTATTCGACGACATGGCGGCGGCCAATGCCAAGGGCGGCATCGCGCCGGCCGAGGCCTGCGCCATTCATCGCGACCGGCTCAAGCGGCGCGCGGCCGATTTCGACCCCAATGTGCGTGTGCGCATCGAACGCGGCTGCGCCATAGCGGCAGCCGACTATGTCGACATGATGCGCGAGCGCGACCGGCTGGTGCGCGCCATGGATGCGCGGCTCGCCGGGCTTGACGTCCTGGTCATGCCGACGACCGCGATCGTCGCGCCCACCATCGCCGAAGTGGCGGACGAGAAGGTCTTTGCCGCACGCAATGCGGCGCTGCTGCGCAATACCAGCATCATCAATTTCTTTGATCTATGCGCCGTCACGCTGCCTGTGAAGCCTGCCGCCAAGCTCCCGGCCGGCCTGATGCTGGCCGCGCGCAATGGGCAGGATCATGGGCTGTTTCGCATCGCCGCGACAATCGCGCCGCTGCTGCCGGCGTGATCGGCGCTTGCCGCCGGAGCCGCAGTCTCCTAGCATTTCGCCAACTCCTGGGAGGAGACCTCGCATGACACGCACTCGCGCGTTACTTCATCGCCGCCATGTGCTCGCCGGTACTGCCGCCACCGCCGCCACGCTTGCCGCACCCGCCATCGTGCGCGCCCAAGGCGGTCCGCTTAAAGTCGGCGTGCTGCTGCCGCGCTCGGGCTTCGAGGCCGGCATCGGTCAGGATTGCCAGCGCGGCGTCGACATCACGTCTCCTATTTTGAAATCGCTGGGTCTGCCGGAACTCGCCATCATGAACGGCGACACTGAGTCGAATGTCGACACCGCACGCGAGCACGCCGAAAAGCTGATCGGCGACGGCGCGCAGCTTCTGGTCGGTGCATTCGATTCCGGCCAGACCACCGCGATCGCCCAGGTCGCCGAGCAGAAGGGCATCCCGCTCGTCATCAACATCGCCGGCGCACCCGACATCACTGAGCAAGGCTACAAGTTCGTTTTCAGGAATTTCCCGACGGCCGTCACTATCACGGCAGACGCCTTCACCAACCAAAAAGAAATCTTTGAAATCGTCGGCAAGGCGCCGAAGACGGCGGTCTTTATGCGCGTCAACGACACCTACGGCACCGCCATGTCGAAGGGCGTTGCCGCGTTGATGCCGAAGTTCAATATGCCCTACTCGATCGCCGAGGAAATTTCCTACGATCCTGCGGCACGCGATCTATCGGTCGAGGTGGCGAAAGCCAAGGCCACCAAGGCCGAAATCCTGCTGGTCGTCGGCCGCCTCAACGACGCGATGCTGCTGACGCGCGAATTGGTCAAACAGCGCTGGACGCCGGAAGCGATTCTCAGCATGGGACCCGGCTGGTACGAGGACCAATATACCAAGACACTCGGCAAGCTTTCCGACGGGCCGATCAGCTTCGTGCCGTGGTACGACCCGAACAAGAAGATGAGCGGGACGCTCGAGGCCGCGCTGGCCAAGGCTTATCCCGGCATCAACCTGAATACCAACCATGTTTTCACGTTCGAGGCTTTGCTTGTCGCGGCCGACGCTTACAAGCGCGCCGGCTCGGCCGATCCCAAGGCCCTCGCGCAAGCGCTGCGCACCACCAATATCACCGACAATGCCAGCATCGGGCCCGGCATCCAGTTCGACGCCAAGGGTCAGAACACCAAGGTCAAGGACGGCGCCATCCAGAATCGCGGCGGCAAGCAGGTGACCGTCGCGCCGAAGGAGGCCGCCAATGCCAAGCCTGAGTGGCCGATGGCACCGTATCAGAGCCGCGCGTGAGGCGGCTTCGCCGGTCTTTTCGAACCCTGGGGGAGAATGTCGTCATGACCCATATCCGCGTGTTACCCAATCGCCGTCACGTGCTCGGCGGCGCCGCCGCGAGTGCTGCGTTTCTTGCCGCACCCGCCATCGTGCGCGCCCAGGGCGGACCGCTCAAAGTCGGCGTTCTCTTGCCACGCTCCGGCTTCGAGGCCGGCATCGGCCAGGATTGCCAGCGCGGCGTCGACATCGCGCCGCCGATTTTCAAGTCGCTCGGCCTGCCCGATCTCACCATCATGAACGGCGACACCGAATCGAACGTCGACACCGCGCGCGAGCACGCGGAAAAGCTGATCAGTGACGGTGCGCAGATTCTGGTCGGCTCCTTCGATTCCGGCCAAACCGCCGCCATCGCGCAGGTTGCCGAGCAGAAG
>DATJYT010000020.1:0-8734 GCA_035499475.1 Xanthobacteraceae bacterium
TGCATACCTATCCGCACGACTACAAGGCGATCTTCGTGGGCGATGCGTCGATGAGCCCCTACGAGGTCATGGCGCCGGGCGGCTCGGTCGAGCATTTCAACGAGGAGCCGGGCCGCATCTGGATGGAGCGCGTGGTGGCGACCTATCCGTCCTGCGTCTGGCTCAACCCGCTGCCCGAGCCGGAATGGGACACGACGGCGTCAGTCCGCATGATGCGGCAGATCATGGGTTCGCGGATGTATCCGCTGACGATCGAAGGGCTTGATGCGGCGATGCGGGAATTGGGGCGGTGAGGGGGTCGGATGACGAATAGTCCGTTGGCGCCCATATTGCTTCGATATCAGATGCCATGGGGAGGCCTCGATGCCCGCCGAGAAATTCGACTTCCGCAGCGCCCAGGGCCATCAGCTTGCGGCGCTGCTTGACCGGCCGGACGGCCCGGTGCGGGCGGTGGCGCTGTTCGCGCATTGCTTCACTTGCGGCAAGGACATCCGGGCGGCGCGGCGCATCGCCGAGGGACTTAAGCTGCACGGCGTCGCGGTGCTGCGCTTCGACTTCACCGGCATCGGCGCCAGCGAAGGCGAATTCGCCAACACCACCTTCTCCTCGAACGTCGATGATCTGGTCGCGGCTGCCGACCATTTGCGTGAAACGCTTGCGGCGCCCGCGATCCTGATCGGTCACAGCCTCGGCGGCGCCGCGGTGCTCGCCGCCGCGCATCGCGTCCCCGAGGCGCGCGCCGTGGTGACGATCGCCGCGCCGGCCGATCCGGCTCACGTCGCCGGTTTGTTCGGCGGCAAGCTGTCCGATTTTGCCGGCAAGGACGAGATCGAGGTGACGCTCGCCGGGCGGCCGTTCCGCATCCGTCGCGCCTTGCTCGATGACATCGCCCAGCAAAATCTCGCCACACGTATCAATGAATTGCGCAAGGCGCTGCTCGTCTTTCATTCGCCAACCGACGAGATCGTCGGCATCGACAATGCCACCCAGATTTTCATTGCGGCGAAACACCCCAAGAGCTTTATCTCGCTCGCCGGCGCTGATCATCTGCTCAGTCGCCGCAGCGATGATGCTTACGTGGCGAACGTTATCGCGGCCTGGGCGGATCGCTATCTCGATATGGCCGCCGCCGATCAGCCGGAAGAGGACACCGGGCCGGGCACGGTGCTGGTTCGCGAAACGCGGCTGAGTCAGTTCCAGCAGGAAATTATTTCCGGCCCGCATCGCCTGCTGGCCGACGAGCCGGTGAAAGCCGGCGGCCTCGACAGCGGGCTCGGACCTTACGATCTCCTGCTCGCGGCGCTCGGCGCCTGCACGTCGATGACCGTGCGGCTTTACGCCGACCGCAAGCAGCTTCCGCTCCGGCGCACCACCGTCCGCCTGCGCCACGAAAAGATTCACGCCATCGATTGCGCCGACTGTGAGACCAAGGAGGGCATGGTCGATCACATCGACTGCGTGATCAGCTTTGAGGGTGATCTAAACGCCGAGCAGCGCAAGCGCCTCATGGAGATTGCCGACAAGTGCCCGGTGCATCGCACGCTGACATCGGAAATCCACATCCGAACGGTGGAAGAACCTGCGGGCAGGTGAGCGTTGGATTTTGGTACGCTTTGACGAGAGGGTGTTGTGATCCGCAAACGTGAGCTTCTTTTATCTGCCGGTATCTTGGCGACAAGCGCGCTGCTTGGCGCGCAGCTGAGGGCACAGGATTATCCAAACCGACCCATCACCATCATTGTTCCTGCCGCCGCGGGAAGTCCGAGCGATTTTCCGGCGCGGCTGGCGACCCAAATCCTGCCCCAGCGATTGGGGCAGCCCGTGGTGATCGAATATCGGCCGGGCGCTGCGGGAGCGATCGGAGCGCGCGCCGCGGCGGCGGCCGCGCCCGACGGATATACCCTTTTTATCGGCAACTCGAGCACGCTCGCCGCCATTCCGGCCGTCTCTTCGCGTCTCGGCTACAATCCGGTGCAGGATTTCGCTCCAATCGTGGAAATCATGCGCGGCTTTCAGATCTTGGTGGTCGATCCGGCTTCGCCCTGGAAGACGGTCTCGGAACTCGTTTCCTACGCCAAGGCCAATCCCGGCAAGCTTAACTATGGCACCACCGGCACCGGTGGCCTTCCCGATCTCGCGGCGCAACTTTTCATGATGCGCACCGCGACGATGATGACCGGTATTTCGTTTCGCGGCGGCAACGAATCGGCAACAGCCATATTGGGCCATATCGTCGACCTGACGTTCGAGACCGGCGCGTCGCTTGCGCCGCTGATCCGCGCCGGCAAATTGCGAGCGCTGGCGGCGCAAACCAATGCGCGATCACCATTGTTGCCCGACGTGCCGACCATGGCCGAGGCCGGGGTGCCGAATTGCGAGGCCCAGACTTTCTTCGGGCTTGTGGCTCCAACCGGCACGCCGCCTGTGATCATTGCGCGCATCAATGCGGCGATGACCGAGGGACTGCATACGCCGGAAATCCGCCAACTCATCAGCAATGTCGGCAGCGAAGCAAAGCCGGGAACACCCGCGGAATTCGCGACATTCATCGCCGCCAATTACCGGAAGTGGGCCGAGGTCGCGAAAGTTGCGCACATACAGATTGATTAGCAGCGGCCCACAATGGCGAATGTGAACAAATCCGGCGGCGACACGCCGGCGCGCAAGGTTTCGGTGCTCATCGTCGGCGGCGGCCCGGTCGGTTTAGCCCTTGCCGCAGAACTCGGCTGGCGCGGCATTCGCTGCGAACTGGTCGAACAGACCGACGGCTCGATTGCCACGCCGAAAATGAATGAAGTCAATATCCGAACGATGGAATTCTGTCGCCGATGGGGAATTGCCGACAGCGTGATGAATTGCCCATTTCCACAGGATCATCCGCTTGACGTCGTGTTCGTCACCAGCATCGCCGGTCACGAACTTGCGCGGATGCGGCGGCCGCCTCTCAATCGGCGGCAAGCCGAACCGCACAGTCCGATGCATATGCAAATTTGCTCGCAATTGTGGTTCGACCCGATCCTTCGCTCGTATGCGCAATCGCAGGCTTGCGTTGCGTTGCGGTATCGAAGGCGGCTCGAACGGTTCGAGGCTTCGGCGGACGGCGTCATCGCCGAGCTGTCCGATCTCGAAAGCGGCATGCACGAAACCGTCGCCGCCGACTATCTCGTCGGCTGCGACGGCGCCACAAGCGCAATCCGCGGCACGCTCGGCATCGGCCTGGGCGGCGAGGGAATTCTTGGCCATCCGTTGCATCTGTTCTTTCGCGCCCCCGATCTTCTGGCCCGGTGCGGACGCGAGCCCGGCGTATTTTTCCTTGCCATCGACCGCGGCGGGCTTTGGGCGAACATTCGCGTCATCGATCCGCAGAATGGCCTGTGGCGCTTGATGGTGCTCGATACCGACGGCACGCAGACGCCGGACAGCGTCGATCGCGATGCATTATTGCGGCGCGCGATTGGTCGAGCCGTCGATGTCGAATGGAAGGGCTTGAGCATCTGGACGCGGCGCAGCGTTGTCGCCGAGCGATATTGGCAAGGCCGGGTGTTCCTCGCCGGGGACGCGGTGCACCAGCTTTCTCCGACCGGTGCGCTCGGCATGAATACCGGGATCGGCGACGCGGTCGATCTCGGCTGGAAGCTCGCAGCGGTGCTGGAAGGATGGGGTGGCGCCGGCTTGCTGTCCTCTTACGACAGCGAGCGGCGGCCCATCGGCCTGCGCAACGTGAGCATGGCTGCGGAATTCTATCTTGCACATGGCGGTTTTGCCGATGGCATTGCCGCGATTGAAGACGACACCGATTCCGGCCGGCAGATACGGCGGCGCCTGGGTGAAAGCTTGAACCGCGATGTCGGCCGCATGTTTCGGACCGCCGGACTCCAGCTTGGTTATCGCTATGAAGGATCGCCGATCTGTGTCCCGGATGATACGCCGGCGCCGCCCGATGATCCGGAGCAATTCACGCCGTCGGCGCGCCCGGGCGGTCGCGCCCCGCATGCCTGGCTTCGTGGCGGCCGCTCGACGCTGGACTTGTTCGGGCGCAAATTCATTTTAATGCGCTTTGGCGAGTGCGACACGGCGGGTCTGGAGCGGGCGGCCAAGTCGCGTGGCGTTCCGCTCGATGTTGTTGATCTGGATGAGCCTGAAGTTGCCAATCTGTATGAGCGGCGCTTGGTGCTGGTGCGGCCGGACGGGCATGTTGCCTGGCGCGGAGATGAAATTTCGGAGAATGCCGCGACGCTGATCGACCGCGTGCGCGGCGCGGCGGAACGGATCAATTAGATCGCCGTTGCCGGGACTCTTGCTCTAACTTGCGCGATCACCTCCGGAATCGCCGCGTCATTGCCTGGTGCCATGATGTGCACGCCGGCGACCCCCGGAATGGTGGCAAGCTCCTCGATCAACTCGACGCAGATGCGCACGCCCTCGCTCTCCGGGTCGGCGGCGCCTTCCATGCGCTTGATGAAGGGATCAGAGATGATGGTCCCGAACAGATGGCTCTTCATCCATTGCGCCGATTTTGCCGAGCGCAGCGGGTTGACGCCGATGAGGATGGCAAGCTGTTGCGTCAAGCCCGCATCCGCGAGCACGCCGACGTAGCGGCGCACGATCGCCGCGTCCATGCAGAACTGCGTCTGGGCGAATTGCGCCCCGGACTTGATCTTGCCGGCGAGCGAATTCGGCCGCCAATCGGCGGGTGGATCGATCGGCATGTCGGCGGCGCCGAGAAAGAACGCGGCCTTGCCCGCGACCTTGCGGCCGGTGGGCAGCGTTCCGTCATCGCGCAGCCGGCGCGCGGTCTCGATCAGCGCTTTCGAATCGATGTCGAACACCGGCTTGGTGTCAGGCTGGTCGCCGGCTTTGGGGTCGTCGCCGGTCAGCATGAGGAGATTGCGCACGCCGAGCGCGGCTGCGCCCATGAGTTCGCTCTGCAGGGCGATACGGTTCTTGTCGCGGCAGGTCAGTTGCAGGATCGGCTCGATGCCCATGCCGATCAGGAGCGACGCGCCGGCGAGCGCCGCCATGTGGGCGCGGGCGCCGGCGCCGTCGGTGACGTTGACCGCGTCGGCCAGCCCCTTGAGCGGCGCGGCTTTGCTCTGAAGGTCGGCCGCGTCGCAGGACACCGGCGGCGCGATTTCCGCGGTCATGACGAAGCGGCCGGCCCGCAGGCGCTCTTCGAATGTGCCGAGACCGGGACTGCTGTGATCGTTCATCGCAATGTCTCGTTGGCGAGCGGGGCGGACAGGGAGCGCTTATATACTTTGTGGTGTTCCTGCAAATGCGCCTTCCTGGACAGGAAAGCACCGCCCCGTTAGAGAGTTGCCCACCATGAGCAGCGTCAACGACATCAGGTCGGACTTCCTCGCCTATTTTGCGCGCGAGGGCCATGAGGTCGTGCCGTCGTCGCCGCTGGTGCCGCGCAACGATCCGACATTGATGTTCACCAATGCCGGCATGGTGCAGTTCAAGAACGTCTTCACCGGTCTTGAAAAGCGGCCCTATGTGCGCGCCGCCTCATCGCAAAAATGCGTGCGGGCCGGCGGCAAGCACAACGATCTCGACAATGTCGGCTACACGGCGCGCCACCACACCTTCTTCGAGATGCTCGGGAATTTCTCGTTCGGCGACTATTTCAAGGAACGCGCCATCGAGCTGGCCTGGAACCTGATCACCAAGGAGTTCGCGCTCGCCAAGGACAGGCTGTGGGTCACGGTCTATCCGTCGGACGACCAGGCGCGCCAGCTCTGGAAGAAGATCGCGGGCCTGCCGGATTCGCGCATCGTCGGCCACGCCGACAATCTGTGGGCAATGGGGCCACTCGGCCCATGCGGCTACTGCTCGGAAATCTTCTACGACCAGGGCGACACGGTGATCGGCGGTCCGCCGGGATCGCGCGAGGAGGACGGCGACCGCTTCCTCGAATTCTGGAATCTCGTGTTCATGCAGTTCGAGCAGGTCGACGAGAACACGCGCATCGAACTGCCGCGGCCGTCCATCGACACAGGCATGGGCCTCGAACGCATAACCGCCATCCTCCAGGGCGTCACCAACAACTACGACATCGACCTGTTCCGCACCCTCATCCATGCGGTCGCGGAATTCACCGGAATCGATCCGCGCGGGCCGCAGATCGGCTCGCACCGTGTCATTGCCGACCATCTGCGGGCCTCGTCGTTCCTGATCGCCGACGGCGTGCTGCCGTCGAACGAGGGCCGCGGCTATGTGCTTCGCCGCATCATGCGCCGCGCCATGCGTCACGCCGAGCTCCTCGGGGCAAGGCAGCCGCTGATGTGGAAGCTCGTGCCGGTGCTGGTGCGCGAGATGGGTCAGGCCTATCCGGAGCTTCACCGCGCCGAGTCTCTGATTACGGAGACGCTCAAGCTCGAGGAGACCCGCTTCCGCCAAACGCTCGAGCGCGGCCTTGCAATCCTCGACGAAGCCAGCAAGTCGCTCAAGAAAGGCGATATGTTCGACGGCGTCACCGCGTTCACGCTGTATGACACCTACGGCTTTCCGCTCGATCTCACCCAGGATGCGCTGCGGCCGCGCGGCATCGGCGTCGACATTGCCTCGTTCACCGATGCCATGGAGCGCCAACGCGAGAAGGCGCGCGCGTCGTGGGCGGGCTCCGGCGAAGCGGCCGATGAGGCGGTGTGGTTTGCGTTGCGGGAGAAGGTCGGCGGCACGGAATTCCTCGGCTATGAAACTGAAATTGCCGAGGGCGAAGTCACCGCGCTGGTGCGCGACGGCAAGGAAGTGGCCGCGCTCAAGAAGGGCGACAGCGGTGCCGTCGTCCTCAACCAGACGCCATTCTACGCCGAGTCCGGCGGTCAGGTCGGCGATATCGGCGTGATGACCGGCGACGGCGTCCGATTCAAGGTCACGGACACGCAAAAATATGCCGGCGGCGAGATTTTCGTGCATTTGGGCACGGTGGAGGACGGTACGCTGAAGGTGGGTGCGGCGCTGGCGCTTGAAGTCGATCACGGCCGTCGCGGCGCCATCCGCAAAAATCATTCGGCGACGCACTTGCTGCACGAAGCGCTGCGCCAGGTGCTCGGTGATCACGTGGCGCAGAAGGGTTCGCTGGTGGCGCCGGACCGGTTGCGTTTCGACTTCTCGCATCCGAAGCCCATGACCGGCGAAGAGATCGCGCGCGTCGAGGACATCGCCAACGACTTCGTGCTGCAGAACTCTCCCGTCACGACCCGCATCATGGCGCTCGACGACGCGCGGGCTTCCGGCGCTCGCGCCTTGTTCGGCGAAAAGTACGGCGACGAGGTTCGCGTCGTCGCCATGGGTGAGGGCGGCGGCAACACGCTGGGCTGGTCGGTCGAGCTGTGCGGCGGCACCCACGTCAAACGCACTGGAGATATCGGTATCATTTCGGTTTTGGGCGATACCGGAGTTTCCTCCGGCGTCCGCCGCATCGAGGCGCTCACCGCAAACGCCGCGCGCGCCAACGCCAATCACATCGGGCGTATCGCCAAAGACGCCGCATCCGAATTGCGCGTGCCGCTCGACGACATGCCGGCGCGCATTGCAACGCTGCTCGATGAGCGCAAGCGTCTCGAACGCGAACTGTCCGACGCCAAGAAGAAGCTCGCCATGGGAGGTGGCGGCGGCAGGAGCGATGAGGCGGACGGCGTACGCACGGTCGGCGACGTCAAGCTGATGGCCCGCGCGGTCGAGGGCATCGACCTTAAGGATCTGCGCAGCCTTGCCGACGAAGGCAAGAAGAAGGTCGGCTCCGGCATCATCGCCATCGTCGGCGTCACCGATGACGGCAGGGCCGGTCTCGTGGTCGGCGTCACCGATGATCTTCTGGCGCGCTTCAATGCCGTCGATCTCGTCCGCAAAGGCGCCGAGGTACTCGGCGGCAAGGGCGGCGGCGGCCGGCCCGACATGGCGCAGGCCGGCGGCCCCGATGGCTCAAAGGCCGGCGCGGCGCTTGCCGCAATCGAAGCCGCGCTCGGCGCTTGATGGCCGCAAGCTTCCGACTCACCCACCCGCGCCTCGGTCAGATTTCGACGATCATTCCGTCTTCGGCGGTTTCGTAAGGCACCTCGGAGCGTTGCGCGAGCATGTCATCGCTCATGTGGGTGAGCACGAGACGCTTGGGCCGAATTTGATCGAGGTGACGTTCCAGCATCGACAGCGCCATGTGGGTGGTGATCGGCTTGTTGCGCGTGTAAGCCTCGCAGACGAAGAGGTCGGCATCGCGTCCGAGCTCGATCAGCGCGTCGGTCCATTGCGTGTCGCCCGAGAAGGCGATGATTTTGCCTTCCGCTTCGAAGCGAAAGCCGAGGCACGGGCCCGCGCGATCGTCGTGCACGACGTGAAATGCGGTCACCTTCAGGTCGCCGACGTCGCTGCGCGCGCCGATTTCCAATTCCTTCAGCATCAGCGGAAAGCGTAAATCCATCGTGTTCGCGCCCGGAAAGCTCTGTTCGAGCAATTGCGCATAATGCGATTTCAGTCCCGGCGGTCCGGCGACGGTCAGTGCCCGCTCGCGCTTGAGCACGTAGTTCGCTTCAAGCACCACGAACGGCAGGCCGCCGATGTGATCGGCGTGAAAGTGGGTGATGAAAATCGTGTCAACGGCGTTGCGCTCGATCGCAAATTTATTGAGCGCAACCAAAGACGAGGCGCCGCAGTCGATGAGGGCGTTGATCCGGTCCCCGACCAGGTGAAAGCACGTGTTAAAGCGTCCTCCCGAGCCGAAGGCATCGCCGCA
>DATJYT010000021.1:0-7173 GCA_035499475.1 Xanthobacteraceae bacterium
TATATCCGCGAGAATGTCATGGTGACGACATCAGGCATGTGCTCGGCCGAGCCGCTGAACTGCAGCATTGCTGCGCTTGGGCGCGACCGCGTGATGTTTGCCGCTGACCACCCATTTGAGTCGGCACACGAGGCCGGCGAATTCATGGACAATGTGCCGCTGGCGCAGAATCTTCGCGAGGACATCGCCCACGGCAATGCCGCCCGGCTGCTCGACCTGACATGACCGACGTTCTCGTTCTCGACGATCACGCCGAAATCTATGCGAACAATCTCCGCCGGGAATTTCCGGCGCTGATCGTGCATGCGGCGCGCGACGAGACGTGCGCGCCGAAAGACCTGTCGGCCATCGATGTGTTCATCGCCTTCGGCAACGACCTCGGCGACGACCTGTTTCGACGGATGACGGGGCTGCAATGGATTCAGTCGCTGGCCACCGGAACCGACCAATTCCTGCGCATGCCGTCGCTGCGCGCCGACGTGCTCATCACCTCGGGACGCGGCATTCACGGGCCGCCGATGCGTGAGATCGTGGCTTACTTCATGCTTTTCCTCGCCCGCGATGCCATGCGCCAGATTGCGGACCAGAAGGCCCATCGCTGGGACCGCCGCTACTGGAGCCTGCTCGCCGGCAAGACCGCGGCGATCGTCGGCCTCGGCGTCGGCGGGACAGCCATCGGCGAACTGCTCAAGGCATTCGGCATGACGGTGATCGGGGTCACTCGCGTGCCGCGGCGGGTCGCAGGCCTCGATGAGGTCGTGCCGCGGCCGCGCTTGCTCGAAGCGGTGCGCAGAGCCGACTATCTCATCAACATTCTTCCGAGCGCACCGGAGAACCGCGACCTGATCGGCAAGAATGTCTTCGGCGCCATGAAGCCGACTGCCTTTTTCATCAATGTCGGGCGCGGCGACACCGTGGACGAGAATGCACTGATCGCCGCCCTGCGCGAAAAGCGAATCGCAGGCGCCGGCCTCGACGTGTTTCGCAGCCGGCCGCTCGCCACCGACAGTCCGCTGTGGGACATGCCGAACGTGGTGCTTACGCCGCATAGCGGCGCTTACGTCTGGGAATACGAGGACTATATGTTGCCGATCGTGCTCGGCAACATGCGGCTGTTTCTCGCCGGACGGCAAAGCGAGATGCAGAATATCGTAGCGCGGCAGGGAGGAACGGTTTGATGAGCAAAGTCGATGTGCGGCCGGAATGGTGGGACAATATTTTCGCCCCGAGCTCTTGCCTGGTGATCATCACCACCGTCGACAAAGCCGGCAATGTGAACGCGGCATCCTACGGCACCTGCACGCGGGTTTGCCACGACCCGATGTACATCGCCTTCACCTGCGCCACCAACAAGGACACCTACGCCAACGTGCTCGCGACCGGCGAATTCGTGGCCAATGTCGTGCCGTTCGAACAGGCGATGCTCGACAAGACCCTGATGTGCGGGCTGCCGTTCAAGGGAGGCATCAACGAGTTGGAGAAGGCCGGTCTCACCGCCGTCCCCTCACGCAAGCTCAAGCCGCCGCGCATTGGCGAGTGCCGCAGCCATTTCGAATGCACGGTCGAGTGGACGCACCCCTGGGTGCATCGTCTCATGGTCTGCGGTAAGGTCGAAGCGGTCAGCATTGAAGCCGACTGCATCACCGAAAGAGGCTTTATTGTCTGGGACAAGGTCAAGCCGGCGCACTATTGCGGCATGCGCTACGCCGACCGCTTTGTACCGGTCTACGACAAGCCGACCCGCGGCGTCTGGCACTATGATGGCCGCGACGAGGAGTTTCGCGATGGCGAGGACTGGCGGAACGCCCATCGCAGCGTGGATTAGCGGCCGCGCAATGAGCAGAACAGACAGCATCGTGTTGATCCGCGCGGCATCATGAACCGCAAGGAACGCAGGGCCGCTCGCCGCGCCGGCGTGCCGCCGGCAGCCGGCCCTGCGGCGCGCACCCCAACCGAGCTGTTCGGCGCCGCCATGGCGGCGCACCGCGCCGGCGCGCTTGGCGAAGCCGAGCAACGCTATCGTCACATCCTGACACTATTTCCCGACCACCCCGAGGCGCATGGCATGCTTGGCATCGCGCTGTTCACGCAAGGACGCGCCAGCGAAGCCATCGCGCATTTCGAGCGGACCGCGGCACTCAGGCCGGATCTGCCCGGTCCCTTCGACGATCTCGGCAAGGCCTGCCTTGCGGCAGGCCAACCCGGACGAGCAATCCGAGCCGCCATCCGCGCTCTTGAGCTCGACGAAACCGAACGACGCAAAGCATTTTTCGCGCACTGCGCAAAATTTGTCGGCTTCGGTGCCGACGACGGACGCCTTCGCGCCCTGATGCTGCGCGCGCTCACAGAAGCCTGGGCTCGCCCGCGCGAACTGGCTCATGCTTCGATCAGCCTCATCAAGCTTGACGGCGCCGTGAGTGATTTGATCAGGCGCACCACCGCAGCCTGGCCGGACCGCTTGCCGGCTGCGGACTCATTCGATAGCCCGGCGCTCTTCGCGCTGGCGAACGATCGGTTGCTGGGCGCTTTGCTCGAGACCGATCCGATTGCGGACCTCGAACTTGAACGCCTCCTGGCCAATGTCCGCGCCGCCATGCTCGCCAGAGCGGCCGATGACGCCGATGACGATAGCTTGCTCGCGTTTTATTGCGCCGTGGCCCGGCAGTGCTTCATCAACGAATACGTCTATGCGATGACCGATGACGAAGCCGTACGCGCGGAGGAGTGGCGCACGCGGCTTGACGCCGCGCTGGCGGCAGGACTGCCGTGCCCGGCGTTGTGGCCGGCAATCGTCGGCGCTTATTTCCCGCTCTCCACCTTGACCAACGCGCAAGCGCTACTCGATCGGTCATGGCCGCAAAGCGTCGACGCTCTGGTCACGCAACAGATCCGGGATCCGGCGCAGGAGCGCCAGATCGCCTCGACCATACCGGCGTTGACGCCGATCGATGGCGGCATGTCGAGCGTCGTGCGCGAACAATACGAGGAAAACCCGTACCCGCGGTGGGTCACTGCCGGACCGCCGGGACAACCCCCAATCCTCGGCGAGCGTCCCAGCGGCCAGGCATTCGACGCGCTTATTGCCGGCTGCGGCACCGGCCTTGCCACCAGTGAATTCGCTCGCTACGCGCGCGGCGCGCGCATCCTGGCAGTCGATCTCAGCCTGGCAAGCCTGAGCTATGCCAAGCGCATGGCGCAGAAGCTCGGCCTCAGCAATGTCGAATTCGCCCAAGCCGACATTATGAAGCTTGGCACGATCGACCGGCGTTTCGATTTCATCGATGCGTCCGGCGTCCTGCACCATCTCGTCGACCCCTTCGAGGGCTGGCGCATCCTGCTGTCGCTGTTGCGCCCCGGCGGCACCATGGAGGTCGGGCTCTACAGCGCAACGGCACGGCGCAACGTGGTTGCGGCGCGCGCCATCATTGCGCAACGCGGTTTTCGGCCGGTCGCCGCAGACATCCGGCTCTGTCGCGAGTATATAGCGGCCGCGCCAGGCGATTCGCTGTTGCACTCGCTGACCCGGTCCGACGATTTTTTCACCACCAGCGCCTGCCGCGATTTGTTGTTCCATCCCCAGGAACATCGGCTGAATCTGCCGGACATCAAGGCGTTTCTGACCGCCAACAACCTGCAATTTGCCGGCTTTGTGCTGCCGCCTGTGGTGCTGAGCCGCTTTGCCGCGCGCTTTCCGGGGCAAGCGGCGGCGAGCGATCTCGAACGCTGGCAAACCTTCGAAGCCGAGGCACCGGACACTTTCGCCGGCATGTATACGTTCGCTCTGCGCAAGCCTTCCGCGGCTTCGACGCCATCCTGAGCCACGCTCTTGACCGCCGCACGCCATCCCTGCTGTCGCGGCAGCTATCTCCAGGACAAGCCGAAGGCTAATATGGCGTCCACGCGGTCCGGGAACATGAAGCTTGCGCGGCGGAAATTTTTGCGTCTGGCAGTGGTTGCCGCAGCGGCTTCAGCCACGCCATGCATCGTGAGGGCGCAGTCCTATCCGACGCGGCCGGTGCGTGTCATCGTCGGCTTTCCTCCGGGCGGCGGCGCCGACATCGCGGCGCGCCTGTTGAGTCAATGGCTCTCGGAGCGGCTGGGCGAGCCGTTCGTCATCGAGAACCGCCCCGGCGCTGCCAGCGAGATCGGCACCGAGGCGGCGGCGCGAGCCTCGCCGGACGGCTACACGCTCCTTCTGGTGACGTCGGCAAATCTGGTGAACGCATCGCTCTACCAGGATGCGAACTTCAATTTCCTTCGCGACATCGCGCCGGTAGCGAGCGTCATTCGTGGCGCATTCGCAATGGTCGTTAGTCCGTCGTTCCCGGCACAGACCGTTCCGCAATTCATCGCCTACGCCAAAGCCAATCCGGGCAAGATCAATATGGCGGCGGCCGGCGCCGGGACGCGCGTTGCCGGCGAGCTTTTCAAGATGATGACCGGCACCGATATGACTGCGGTTCAATACCGCGGTGGAGCGCCGGCGATGACCGACGTGATGAGCGGGCAGGTGCAGGTCTTTTTCAGTCCGCTTCCCGAGCCGGCCGAATTCATCAAGACCGGCAAGTTGCACGCACTCGCGGTGACCAGCACAACCCGCTCTGCGGTTTTCCCCGCTACGCCGACCTTGGCCGAATTCGTGCCCGGCTATGAGGCGAGCACGTTTACCGGAATCGGCGCGCCCAGGAATACGCCCGGCGAGATCATCGACACGCTCAACCGCGCGATCAATGCGGGGCTAGCCGATCCAAATCTGCGGTCGCGATTTACCGATTTGGCGACCGAGGTGTTTCCAGGCACGCCTGCCGATTGCGGAAAGTTTTTTGCCGCGGAAACCGAGAAGTGGGCCAAGGTCGTAAAATTCGCCGGACTCAAGCCGGAGTGACGAAGCCGTCACGCAGGGAGGAACCGAGGTGAAAGCGGCAGTTCTGGGTAAAAACGGCGTCGAAGTGCGTGACGCGTCGAAGCCGACGCCGGCGCAGAACGAAATTTTGATTCGCGTGCGGGCGTCGAGTCTCAACCGCGCCGACCTGCTCGTTGCCTCGGGCCTTCATCACGGCAGGATCGGCGGCGGCGAGGGGCGTCTGGGCCTGGAATGCTCCGGCGAGGTCGAAGCTGTCGGCAGCGAGGTGAGCGACATCAAGGCCGGCGACCGCGTCATGGCCTCGGCGCCCGGCGGCCTGGCCGAATATGCCGTTACGGATCGCGATCGCGCGTACCGCATTCCCGGCAACAACATGACGTTCGAGCAGGCGGCATGCTTTCCGGTCGCGCTGCAGACCATGCACAACGCCGTCGTGACTGCCGGGCGGCTCAAACGCGGCGAAAGCCTTCTGGTGCAGGGCGCCAGCTCCGGCGTCGGCCTGATGGGAATGCAAATCGGCAAGCTGATGGGCGCGGCGCTGGTGATCGGCACGTCGACACATCCGCAGCGCCGGGCGCGCCTCAAGGAATTCGGTTGCGACCTCGCGCTCGATTCGGCCGACCCGAATTGGCCCCAAGAGGTCAAGAAATCGACTGCCGGCAACGGCGTCAATCTCATCGTCGATTTGATATCGGCGAGCGTCGCCAACCAGAACCTTGAGGCGGCGGCGATCCTCGGCCGCATCGTCAATGTCGGGCGGCTCGGCGGCACGCATGGAGATTTCAACTTCGACATGCACGCGCTCAAGCGCATCGACTATATCGGGGTGACGTTCCGCACCCGCGGGCTCGAAGAGCGCCGCGAGATCGTCCGGCGCATGCGCGAAGACCTGTGGCCCGCGGTCGAGGCCGGCAAGCTGTCGATGCCGATTCACAAGACGTTTGAGCTCGATGACATCGCCGGGGCGCTCGCGGTGATGCAATCCAACCAGCATTTCGGCAAGATCGTCATTCGGGTCGCTTAGCACAACCGGCCGCCAATGCGGTCAAAGGTGCAACTGAGCGTCCCTTCGAACGACGACGACTTGTCTTCCGGGCAGATATCGCCGAAGAGCATTCTGTCGCCCTGCCCTCGGCGAGGGGAGAGAAGCGGAAGCGGTTCCAATCGCAGCCGAATTGTTGCAAAATCATCCCGTTTCCGACCGGCCGCGCCGGAAGGGGGACATGCCCCGCGCGGCGCCGGTTTAGGCGCTGCGCGCGCAAGAAGGAGAAAGCCATGCTCGGCCAGGTCAAGCTGCCGGTCATCCTGTTCGGTGCAGCACAACTCCTCAAACACGCGGCAAGGCGCCATCCGGAATTCAAGGCGCGGGTCAAGGAACACAACCTCGTCGCCCAGATCATGACGCGCGACGAGGAGATCGGACGCTGGTACGCCTTCGACAACGGCAAGATCACGACCGGCGCCGGGCTGCACGCCAAGCCCGATATCAAGCTCATGTTCAAGAACGCCGAAGTTGGCGCCTCGCTGCTGACGCCGCCGATCAACTGGCTCAATCAGATCAATGCGCAGAAGGATTTCGTGCTCACGGTCGAGGGCGACGAGCACCTCACCAACTGGTTCGCGCAAACGCTGATGATGAGCCAGTCCGCTGGCCTCAAATACGGCACCAAGCTCGGCCGCGGCGTGACGCGCTACTGCAACATGACTAACGGCGGCCCGGTCTTCGTCTACGTCAAGGACGGCAAGATCATCCGCATGACGCCGATCGACCTCAGTGAGGAAGACGGCGCGTCGTGGACCATCGAGGCGAAGGGGATAAAGCTCACGCCGCCGCGCAAGACCACGCTGGCGCCGCACGGCCAGAACGCCAAGTCGATCGTCTATTCACCCGATCGCCTGCTCTATCCGATGAAGCGCGTCGACTTCGATCCGAACGGCGCGCGCAATCCGCAAAACCGCGGCAAGTCCGGCTATGTGCGCATCTCCTGGGACGAAGCGATCAAGCTCGTCACTGACGAGATCAAGCGCCAGAAGCGCGAGCATGGTCCCGGCGCGATCACCTTCTCGCACGGCTCGCACCACACCTGGGGCAATATCGGCTACTACCTCTCGGCGCTGTTCCGCTTCGCCAACGCGGTCGGCATGACGCGCATCCATCACAATCCCGACTCCTGGGAAGGCTGGTATTGGGGCGCGGTGCATCACTGGGGCTATACGCTGCGCGTCGGCCAATGCGAAACTTACGGCACGGTTGAGGATTGTTTGCAGAACTGCGAGATGATCGTGTTCTGGGCGGCCGATCCGGAATC
>DATJYT010000022.1:0-9212 GCA_035499475.1 Xanthobacteraceae bacterium
GTTGCGACAGCGCGCCTCGTCAAGTGAAAGTACGCCTGTACTAAGGCGCTCCACTTCCTCTACAACGCGCGTCGGGGGCGCCCGCGCGCGGTGGAGGAAGGTCGATGTTCGCCAATATCGGAGCGAAATCCGGAGCGCTTGCGCTCATTGCAGCCGCCGGCCTCGTCAGCCCTGCGGCGAGCGCGCAGGCGCAGACGCTCGTGATTGAGGGCGGAACGCTGATCGACGGCACTGGACGTCAGCCCATCGAAAATTCCGTCATCATCATAGAAGGCGATCGCTTCAAGACCATCGGCCGGCGCGGCGAGGTTGCGATCCCGCCCGGCGCCCAGGTGCTCGACGTCAGCGGCAAGACCGTGATGCCCGGGTTCATCGACGGACATTGCCACTGGGAGGCGTTCTGGGGCGAGCTTTATCTCCATCTCGGCATTACGACCTGCGTCGAGATCGAAACGCAGCAAGACGGTCCTTGGGCGTTAGCGCAGAAATACGGAACCGAAAGCGGCAAGATTCGTGGTCCCCGGCTTTGGGTGACAGGACAGGCGCTCGGCTTCCGCCAAGGCGAATTCGAGACCGAAGGTTCGCGCGCCTGGCGCAACTACATGAAGGTCCCCGATGCCGACGCCGCGCGCGCGATCGTGCGCGCGAAGAAGGCCCAGGGTTACGATGCCCTCAAACTGAGCGAATTTCTGCCGCCGGATCTGATCGCCGTGGTGACGGACGAGGCGCACAAGCTCGGCATGGGCGTGACCGGGCATTCGTGGGACGCCATCGCCTCGGCCAATGCCGGTATGGATGGCATCGAGCATATCTGGTCGGTCGGCTACACCTCGATCATGGACCAGGAAAAGCGCCACAAGCTTGAGGTCGACCGTACCGCCGGGCGCATCGATGCCGAAATGGCAGGCGCGCTCTACGAGCCGGAAAACTACGACAAGGTGATCGCGCCGATGGTTGCGCACCACGTCGCCTGGACGCCGACCATTGCAAAGTGGCTGCGGCCGCTGTCCGCAAACGCCGACCGCTTCTGGCAACGCGAGCAGGAAATTCTCGCCGACCCCGACGCCAATTTCCCGGCAGCGGTGCGCGTCATCACGGAGTTTACGAAGGAAAAGCTGTTCAAGCGCTACACTCCCGATCAGCTCCAGCAGGCCAAGATCGGCATGGAGAAATCATATGAGTTCATCCGGCGCTTCGTGGCCGCTGGCGGCATATTGAAGGAAGGCTCCGATTCGCCGCGCGGCATGGCCGGCCTCTTGATGCACGAAGGTATGGCCATGGACGTTGAAGCCGGCGTGCCGCCCATGGTGGCGATCGAGGCCGCGACCATCAATGTCGCCAGGACGTTCCACAAGGATAGGGATTACGGCAGCGTCGAGCCGGGAAAGGTCGCCGATCTTTCGATCGTCGAAGGCAATCCGCTTGCGGACATCTGGATGACGCAGAACGTAAAGATGGTCGTGATGAATGGCCACGTCGTTGATCATGCGTTCCACAAATACGTCAATCCAATTCCCGAATTCAATTCGTGGCAGAAATTGCCGGAACACATCGACGTCACACCTTACGCGGTGGCGCAAAACACCGGGCCGACGACGATTACCGTCAAGGGCAAGGGGTTTTGGCCGTTTCACTATGTGCTGCTCAACGGCAGGGAGCTGGAAACGAAATTCATCAGCCGCCGCGAGTTGCAGGCCGTCATCCCGCCAGACGCCGTGCGCGATCCCGGCATGTATCTGGTCACGGTGAAGAGCCGCGGCGAGCCGGTGGCGCAGTCTTATCCGGCGCCGTTCGTGGTGAGCTTCGCGGAAGAACAGGCCAGACCACCCGTCACCGTGCCGTAGTACTGATTGATCTTGCTTTCCCGAAACTCAAGCTCGCCGACAGGTGGCCTAAAATGTTCGAGAAATTGCCGATGTTCGAGCGGAGAGACCAAAGTGTCTATGGCCGAACCTCCAAGATTTTCGCGTGGGCACTGATTGCAGGCTCGTTCGGCGGTGTTCCGGCACGCGCGCAAGACGTCGCGACTTTCTATCGGACGCATACACTGACGCTCGGCTCGCCGAACAGCCCGGGCGGCGGCTACGATATCTACGTGCGGGCGCTGGCGCGCCACATTGCCCAATACATTCCGGGTAATCCGAGCATTATCGTCCAAAATGTGCCCGCCGCCGGCGGTATGGCGCTCGCCAATCAGATTTACAACACCGTGCCGAAGGATGGCTCCTATTTCGGCATGGTGCGCGGCACCGCGATCCAGGAAGAAGTCTACAAGTCGCCGCAAGTCCAGTTCAGCGGCCGGGGCTTTTCCTGGATCGGCAATATGAACAGCGATCACGATGCCTGCATTGTTTCAGCCGGCAGCGGCGTGAGGAGCATCTCGGACCTCTATACGCACGAGGTCGTTGCCGGCGCGTCCGGCGTCGGTGCGCAGTCATTTTCGTTTCCGGTGGTGTACCGGAAGCTCCTCGGGATGAAATTCAAGGTGATTTCGGGCTATCCGGGCACACCAGAGCGCATGCTGGCTCTTGAGCGCGGCGAAATCACCGGGGCGTGCGGTATCAGCCTTTCATTGTTTCGCTCCCAGTTCAGCCGGCTTCTCGACGAAGGGCGGATTCGCCTCATCGCCCAGGGCGGCATCACGAAAGATCCGCGTTATCTCGACCTCCCGAACATCCTCGATGAGGCCAAATCGCCGGAACTGCGCCAAGCTCTTGAATTTCTCTATTTGCCTCTCGCTCTGGGCCGCTCACTGGCGGCGCCGCCGGAGATTCCCGCCGACCGGCTCGCTGTGCTGCGTGCGGCGACGCGCGAGGCCATGAAGGATCCCCAGTTCCTGGCAGAAGCCAAGAAGCTCGACATCGATATCGCGCCGATGGGCGCCGACGAGACTGTGAAGATGGTCGATCAACTGTTCGCCACGCCGCCCGCCACGGTTGCGAAGATCGAGGCAGCGCTGGCGCAATGAGCGAATGGTCGCCAGCTTTGCGTTCTCGTCATGGACGGGCGATGGAGGGTCGTTTAGAATTTTCATAGTGCGCTCAGGAGATCGACGAATCATGTTGAAGGATCATCATCACGCCGGCCGGTTCACGTGGCCAAACAATGACCGGGTCGCGGTGACGCTGACCTTCGATTTTCAAGGTGGCGAGGACGTGCGGCCGCTCGATGATGGCACACGCGATCACGAGGAATATACGCAGTGCGAATACGGGCCGCACACGGCGATCTGGCGCATTCTGCGGATCCTCGAAGAAGAGGGCGTCAAGGCGACCTTCATGACCTGCGGCGCCATCGCCGAGCGTTTCCCGGAAGCGGTGAAAGCGATCGTCACCAATGGGCACGAGATCGCTGGGCACGGCTACCATCACGAGGTCGCGCGCAATCTCACCCGCGAGCAAGAGCACGAGGTGATGCGCAAAACGGTCGACATGATCCGCACCCGCACTGCACATCGGCCATTCGGCTGGCGCTCATGCACGCAAAGTCCCAACAGCCTCGAACTGCTGATGGAGCACGGCTTTCTCTGGAACAGCAATTCGTTCTCGCACGATCTGCCGTTCCTTTGGGAATCCGATGGCCGCGTTCTGGTCGAGTTGCCGCGCCAGCCGTTCGGCGATGGCCGCACTTATCAGCATCGCAACAACGACGCCGGCAATCCGAGCGACACGCTGCTGATCTGGAAGGGCATGTTCGACGATTTTCACGAGGAATCCAAAACGACGCCGGCATACTGTCCGTTTCAGTTCCACCCCTATATTTCCGGCCGGCCGGGACGCTCGAAGACGTTGCGCGCGATCATCCAGCACATGAAGCAGGCGGGCGGCGTTTGGTTCGCAACCGGAAGCGAAGTCGCACGCTGGTGTGTCGAAGACGTCTTCAAGGCGGATCGCGTCGCCCCGGGCCCCCGGCTCGTTGCCGCTTCATAACGCCTCGCCCGCCTCGCCGAACAAGGACGTGACCGTCCTCGCCGCCTCGTGGCGAGGCGGTCCGCAGTCAAAACCGGAGGAAATGCGTCGATGATTATTGATCTCCACACCCATGTCTTTCCGCCGGATGATTGGGACACGTTCACCGGCACCGGTTTCCACAAAAACGTCGGCGCCAAGAAGGGGAGGCCGCCGGGCACGATCGAGAACGTGCTGGAAGCGGCGCGCATCGGCGGCGTCGATATTTCGGTGATATCGAATCCGATCCACAATCTGCGCGACATGGATCGCGAGCAGCAGCTCGAGCGTTGCGTGCGGCAAAACCGCTACAACGCCGAGCAGCAAAACAAATATCCGGGAAAAATCTACGGCATGGCGTCGACCGTGCCCTATGGCGGCGACAAGTTCCTTCGCGAGTTCGAGCGCGCGGTGAAGCAGGACGGACTCAAGGGTGCGTGGATCCTTTCGAGCCTGCAGGGCAGTTATCCGGACGACGACGATGCGTTGCCGTTCTTTCAGCTCGCTACCGAACTCGACGTGCCGGTCGTCATCCATCCGCCGTCGGTCGGCTTCGGCGAAGAGCGCATGCGCGACTACCGGCTCGCGTCCAGCATCGGCCGGCCGATGGACGGCGCCTTGGCGGTGGCGCGGCTGATCGTGCGCGGCGTGTTCGAGAAGTTTCCGAAGCTCAAGCTGGTGGCGACGCATCTCGGCGGCGGCATCTGCGAGATGATCGGGCGCATGGACTACGCCTACCGCCTGCAGGATGAGGCGTTTTTCCTCGGCAGCTACGAGCCGATGCTCATCAAGCACGAGCCGAGCCACTACCTCAGAATGATGTATCTGGAATCGACCAGCTACACGGTTCCCGGCGCGCGGTGCGCGTTCGAGACCGTCGGCGCCGATCACTTCGTGTTCGGCACCGATTCGCCGCCGCTGTTCGTGCTCAAGAAGGAAGGCGTCGAACTCATCAACAAGATGGGCCTGTCGGACGTGGACAAGAACAAGGTCTACTACGAAAACGCGCGCAAGCTTTTGAAGCTTTGAGCCGTGCGCGCGGCTTTTTGCATCGGCCTTTGCGCGGTCGCTCTTTCAATCGCAGCCCACGGCGCGGTGTGCGCCGACGAGTTCTTCAAGGGCAAGGAGATCACGCTCTATACCGGCTCGCCGCCCGGTGGCCCCTACGACACCTATACGCGGCTCGTCGGCCGGCATCTCGGCGCCCATATCCCGGGAAATCCGAACGTCGTCGTGCAGAACATGGTCGGCGCCAGCGGCCGGCGTATGATCGGATATCTGTACAATCTCGCGCCGCGCGACGGCACGGCAATCGCGGCGGCGGAACGCGCCGTGGCGCTTGCGCCGCTGCTTGGCGAAGACGATCAGTTCGACGCGCTCAAGATGGCCTGGCTCGGCAGCGCCAACACCGAGACCAACGTGTGTATCGTTTGGCACACCTCCGCGATCAAGACGATCGACGACGTCAGGACGCACGCCATGAACGTCGGCACCAGCGGGCCGAGCAGCACCGACGCGATATTCCCGAACATGATGAACGTGCTGTTCGGCATGCATTTCAAGGTCATCGGCGGCTACAAGGGCGCGCCGCAATCCGATCTGGCGATCGAGCGCGGCGAACTCGACGGCCGCTGCGGTATAAGCTGGGATACACTGGTCGCGCTCAAGACCGCATGGCTCGACCAAAAGCTCATCCGCATCCTGGTGCAGCTCGCACTTGACCGCGATCCGAAGCTGCCGGACGTGCCCTGGGTCTTCGATCTTGCGACGACGGACCAGCAGCGCCAGATCCTGACTTTCTGGACACTGCCGAACAAGATGGGCCGCCCGTTCGTCGCGCCGCCAGGCTTGCCGGCGGATCGCGTCGCGGTCCTGCGGCATGCCTTCACGGCGACGCTCAAGGACCCGCAGCTTCGCGCCGAGGCGGATGCCATGAAGCTCGCTGTCAACGGTATCGGCGGCGAAGAAGTGATGGCGCTGCTTGAGAAAGCCTACGCGATGCCCAAAGAGGTCGTGGAGAAAGCTGCATTAGCCGGTGAAGGCCGTTGAGCCATCGCGGCGGCGACGGGTTGTCGGCGCGGCGGGCGAAGCAATTTTCATCGCTTTGTTCGATGCGACCGGCGTCCGGCTCCGGCGATATCCGCTGACGCCGGAACGCGTTCGCGCCGCGCTCACTGCGGGCAAGACGGGATGAAGTTGCGGCTGCGCGAATTACTGCACGGTGATGTGGGCATCGGTGATCACCTTGCCCCACAGCTTCATCTCGTCGGCGAAGAAGTGCGCGGTCTCCTGCGGCGTCGTGGCGCCGGGATCGAGCTGAAGCTGGTGCAGCTTGGCGCTGATATCGGGGTCCTTGAGGACGTCGACGGTATCCCGATTGAGCTTCGCGACCAAGGCCGCCGGCATGTCGGGCGGCCCCGCGAGCGCAAACCAGGTGATCGAGCGAAAGCCGGGCAGCCCGGTCTCTTCCATGGTCGGAATGTCGGGCAACGCGTCGATGCGCTTCGTGCTGCCGACCGCCAGGATTCGAAGCTGAGCGCCGCGATAGAGCGGCAGCGTCGTCGTAATCGTATCGAAGAACAAATCGACCTGCCCGGCGATAACGTCGTTGAGCGCGGGCAGCGCGCCGCGATAAGGCACGTGCAACATCTTGATGCCGGCGATCTGCTCGAGCATGGCGGTGCTTAGTTGCGCCGTCGAGCCGACGCCTTGCGACGCATATGTAACCTTGCCCGGATTGGCCTTGGCGTAGGCGATCAGCTCCGGAACCGATTTGGCCGGAAAATCCTTGCGGGTATCGAGCACGTTCGGCGCGGTCGCGAGCAGCGTGATCGGCGTGAGCTTGCTCGGATCGTAGGGTAGGTCGTGATAGAGGAGCATGTTGATGGTGAGCGGCGAGGGCGGGCTTGCGAGCAGCGTGTAGCCGTCGGGCGCCGCACGTGCGACCCGTTCGGCGCCAATATTCATGCCGGGCACGTTCTCGACCACCGCGGGCTTGCCCCATTTGCGGCCGAGCTGATCAGCGACAATGCGGGTCAAGGTGTCGGTCGTCGAGCCCGCCGGAAACGGAATAATGATCCGCACCGGCTGCGACGGATAGACCTCGTCTGCGCGTGCCGGTCCACGAAGCACGGCGGTGGAAGCCAGCAAGACAAGGATGCCAAGGCGGAACATGCGATCGACGGCCTTACACATCAGGCGCTTCTCTTGATGGCAACCGGCTCCGCCATCCCGCCGCGGAACGGCTCGATGATTTCCTCCTGGACCATGGCGATCTGCTCCAAGTTGGGCACCATTTTGAACAGAAAGAGTTCGATGCCCATGTCGCGATAGGTGCGGAGCTGTTCGCGCACCTGCTCAGGCGTGCCGAGGCAGCCCGCTTTCATCGCCGGCGCGACCCGCGACATGATCTTGCGCACCTCGGCCTCGGAGCCGTCGGAGACGAGGAGTTTCGTTGCGCGCTCCGTGGCGTCCGCGACGGAGTCGCCGAACGCGACAAACGGATTGAAAGCGTAGCGCACCTTGCGGCCGTAGCTTGCCGCCTTGCGATCCATGACGTCGATCGATTGCTGCAAGCTTGTCATGACGTCCTCGACCGTCTCGGCGTCCTTGTCGAAATCCAGAAACCACCAGTCGCCGGCTTTCGCCACCATCTCCAGACCGCGCGGGCTGCGGCTCGCGGTGAAAATCTCAGGCAGGCTGGGCGTCGCCGGCTTCAGCAGGAGCTGCGCATTGTCGACGTCGTAGAATTTGCCGTGATAGCTGAACGGCGTCGCGCTCCACATGCCGCGCAAGATGTCGATAAATTCCTCGGCGCGGACATAGCGGTCGTCGTTGTGAAGGAGCGTGTCGCCGCCGAACATGCGGTGCTCCTCGATGTTCCATCCGGTCACGAGGTTGATGGCGGTGCGGCCGGGCGTCAGCCGGTCGAGCGAAGTCGCCATCTTCGCCACCAGCGTCGGATGCCACAGCCCGGGATGAACGGCGGTCATGCTTCTGATCCGCTGTGTCCATGAGCTAACGGCCGCGGCCAGAATCCAGGCCTCGAAGTCGGCACCGAGATGGCGTTCGGCGAAAAGAATAATGTCGAAGCCGGCCCGATCGGCGGCGCATAAAATGTCCTTCGCCAGTTCAAAGGCCGGGTCGACTGCGGCGGCGGCCAGCGGCTTCAGTGCCCCTGCGACCGATTGCTCAATCTCTTTCGAGCCGACGGTGACGTGCGGGACCGGCGCGTAAAGGCCGAACTGCATCGCAGTGCTCCTGCAACAGACTGGACGGGAACGATGACATTTTGCGCAAGTGCGCGAAAGTCAAAAAGGCGCCGCAACGGAGGGGCGAGCCTCCGGCGCCGCACGTTCCGCTTGCATCTGCAAATCCCCGGTTCCGATATTGCTCCCGGGCCGAGATGCAGTATTTTGCCGCCATCTGCGATTTAGCGCAGCGCGGGTGTAGCTCAATGGTAGAGCAGAAGCCTTCCAAGCTTATGACGAGGGTTCGATTCCCTTCACCCGCTCCAGCCTTTGCACCCTAGGCGCTGAGGTCGGCGCCACGTCACCCCGTCTATTGCTTGCGCCAGATGTTGCCGTTCGACCAGTCGATCGAGTGGTCGGGGCGGACGGTGCCGTAGGAGTTGAGCGGCCCGCCGACGCTTAGCGTCGTGTCGCTGGTCAGCATGCCGGCGGCGACTTGGCCGCCATCGCCCTTCACCTCGATTTTCTTGCCGGATTGTGAGATTGATGGCGTTTGGCCGCTCCACAGACAGGGCAACGGGTTGGGTTGGCACTTATAGCTGCCGCTAAGATCGGCGGTCGCGGAGCTTTGGGCGTCAGCTCGGCCGACGAAAACGGTCGCGCTCAGCGTGATCGCCAAGGCGGCGAATGCGGCTCCCAGCTTCAACGTTCTTGTCACGGTGGGTCTCCCTTCAAGTTTCTTAGCAGCGCGCCCCACAAAACCCGATTGTTCGTCAGTGCGCATACATTCCGCGTGCGCAAATCTCGCTCGATGATCTTGGCCTAGTGCATCGCCGCCCGTTATTGGCCGCGAGCCCGGCTTTGGCAATGCGGCCAAATTTCCCCCGGGACTCCGGTCGTCGCACCGTTCGAAGGGCTTGCGTCGGCGCACGCCAAAGGGCATGTCAACGCGACCTAGGAGTGTAGCTCAATGGCTAGAGCACCGGTCTCCAAAACCGGGGGTTGGGGGTTCGAGTCCCTCCACTCCTGCCACGTCGATGGGTGTGTCCGACCCGGAGACATGGGTGACAGATTG
>DATJYT010000023.1:0-8584 GCA_035499475.1 Xanthobacteraceae bacterium
CATGGCCGAGTTGATCGCACTGGCAAAGGCAAAGCCCGGGACGATCAATTTCGGCTCGTCCGGGCCGGGCTCGAACTATCATATGTCGGCGGAACTTCTCAAAAGCCTCACCGGAATAGACATCGTGCACGTGCCCTATAAGGGCTCGACCGGTGCGCGCACCGACATCCTCAGCGGACAAATCCAGATGATGTTCGACTCGATTCCGACCATGGCGCCGATGGTCAAGGCCGGTCTCGTTCGCCCGCTCGGCGTCAGCGGCATAAAGCGGTCCCCGATCCTGCCCGACGTTCCGACCATCGCCGAGACCGTGCCGGGCTTTCAATCGACGCTGTGGATCGGCTTCATGGCGCCGAAGGACACGCCGAAACCGATCGTCGAACTGCTCAACCGCACCATCACCGGCATCCTCAGCCGTCCGGACATCAAGGATGCCTGGGAAAAAGAAGGCGCACGGCCGTTCACGATGACGCAACCGGAATATGAAGCCTTCATGCAAGCGAACGTGGACAAGTGGGCCAAGGTGATCAAGGCCAACCACATTGCGCTGATCAATTGATACGTGCCACGTTCACGCCGAGCCTGCAGCGATCGTCTTGGCCGGGCTTGCCCCGGCCATCCACGTCTTAACGCTTGACCGGGCTTCAAGATGTGGATGCCCGCGACAAGCGCGGGCATGACGACATCAAATGCGAATTGGGTATCAGCAATGAACGATCTCACGAATGCCGCCGCGCCCGCCGCCGCCGTGAAAGGCGAGGATCACTGGATCACCAAGGATGGCGGCGTAAGGCTTTTCCTGTTCGAGAAGTGCGCCGGCGATCCGGCCAAGACCGCGGGAACGATTCTGTTCGTCCACGGCTCGTCCATGGCGGCGCAGCCGACATTCGATCTCCACGTGCCGGGGCGGCCGGATTCCTCGGTGATGGACTGGTTCGCGCGGCGCGGTTTCGACTGCTGGTGCGTCGACATGGAGGGCTATGGCCGCTCCACCAAAGATCGCGACAACAATGCGCCGATCGCGCAAGGCGCCGACGATTGCTTTGCCGCCGCGAGCCATATCCAAAAGCTGCGCGGCAAGCGCCCGCTGCTGGTCTACGGTATCTCGTCGGGCGCATTGCGCGCGGCGCTGTTCGCGCAACGTCATCCCGATATGGTGGCGCGGCTCGCGCTCGACGCCATGGTGTGGACCGGCGCAGGCTCGCCGACGCTCGCCGAGCGCAAGAAGAAGCTGCCAGAATTCCAGGCCAAAAACCGCCGCCCGATCGACAAGGCCTTCATCCATTCGATCTTCGACCGCGATCATCCGGGCACGGCGGACGAAAACGTCATCGACGCCTTCGCGGATGCCGTCACCGCGCTCGATGATTCGGTGCCGACCGGCACCTATGTGGACATGTGCTCCCGGCTTCCCGTTGTCGATCCGGAAAAGATCATGGTGCCGACGCTGATCATGCGCGGCCAATGGGACGGCATCGCCAGCTTCGCCGACCTCATCGCGTTCTTCGAAAAGCTGCCCAATCCCGACAAGCATTTCGCCGTCATGCCCGGCATTTCGCACGCGAGCTTTCAGCAGAAGAACTACGCGCTGGTCTATCACATCCTGTGGAGCTTCTTCGCTCAGCCGGCGCCGATCTATCGGGGGTGAGTTTTCGGTCGAGCCAGGCTAAATTCAACGGCGACGGATGTCCTCGAAGAAGACACCGCGCACACATGGGAGGCGGGAATGACCAGCGGATTCAAGCGTCGCGACTTGCTGCAAGCGAGCGCCGCAGTCCTGAGCACGGCGGCTCTTCCAAGTGTCGCCGCGAAGGCGGCCGGAAGTGCCTCTTACGAATTCGTGGTCAAGGACGTCGTCTATCACAACGTCGGCGGCAAGGACCGCCTGGCGCGGCTTTATCAGCCTGCGGGGACCGGACCGTTCCCCGCAGTGCTGCAAGTTCACGGCGGCGCCTGGAACCACAAAAATCGCACCGACGGGCAGAATACCGCCTTGGATCTAGCGGAGGCCGGCATCGTGGTGCTGGCCATCGACTTCCGCAACGCGCCGGAAGCGCCCTACCCGGCGTCCCTGCAGGACATCAACTACGGCATCCGCTGGCTCAAGGCCCATGCCGGCGAGTTCGGCAGCAGTGCAGCGCAGGTCGGCGCCTACGGCACGTCGAGCGGCGGCCATCAGGCGCTTCTTGCCGCGATCCGGCCCGACGATCCGCGCTATCGCGCCCTGCCGCTTGCGGAAGCACCCGACATGGATGCCAAGCTCGCTTTCGTGGTGTCAGGCTGGGGCGTGCTGTTTCCGCTCGAACGCTACAAGCTCGCCAAAGCGAAGGGCGATGAAGAACTCGCCAAGGGGCATGACGTCTTCTTCGGCAGCGAGGCCGGCCAGATCGAAGCCACGCCCGCCCTTATCATTGAGCGCGGCGAGAAGGTCTATCTGCCGCCGGCGCTGGTTTTCCAGGGCACCAAAGATCAGTGGACCACCGTGGAACTCGCCGAGCGCTTTGCCGAGGATTACCGCAAGGCCGGGGGCACCATCGATCTCCTCCTGCTCGATGGCGCGCGGCACACCTTCCTCAACGAGCATCCGTTCGAGCCCAATTCGGTGAAGGCGCTGCAAAGCATGATCGCCTTCATCAAGAAAAACGGCGCCGAGCGGCACGCGTTGCAGTGACGCTCGCAGCGCCTCAATCCAACGGCTCGACCTTCACGATCGACGCGCCGTGATTGCTGCCGACCCAGAAGGTCGGCGGCGTCGTTGAATTGTCGACGAACATGCGGCGCATGTTGGTGTCGCGCGGCAATGGATATTCGACCGCGGTGCCGGTTTTCGGGTCGAGCCGCACCACGCGGTCGGTGGTCATGCCGCCGGTCCACAGCTCGCCGTTCTTGTCCCACACCACGTCATAAGGATGCGTGTGCGGCGTCGGCAGCGGCCATTCCTTGAACGTTTCCGCCTTGGTGTCGAACATGCCGATCTTGTTGCCGCGGTACTCGGCGAACCAGAGCCGGTTCTGCTCGTCCATGTTGGCGCGACGGTTGCGCGAAAACGGCGTCGGCGCCTGATAGGACGTGACCTGCCCGGTCTTGGCGTCGATCTTCTGGATATAATTCTGGATGAAGTCGGTGACGTAGAGATTGTTCTGCGAGTCCGCGGCGATATCGTAGATCGAATGGGCCCCATGGCCGCCCGGCAGATCCTTGAGCGGATCGAATTCCTCGAACTGGCCGCTCTTGAGATCGACGCGGAAGATGGTCGAGGGTCCCGCATCGTTGACCCACACCTTGCCGTCCACGTCGAAGTTCATGGTGATCATGTTGAGCTGGGTGTCTTCGCGATTGCGCGGCGCGGGCACCTGCCAGAACTTGAATTTCTCGGTCTTCGGATCGAACTGGGTGATGCCGCCCTGGTACATCATGCCGAGCCAGATCTTGCCCTCCTTGTCGAATTCGAGGTCGAGCGAGCCGGTCGGAAAACCCTTCTTGAATTCGGGCAGCGGGTATTCGGCGGTCCGTCCGGTCTTCTGATCGAGTCTGCCGAGGAACTCCTCGGCGAAATTCGAGTACCAGACCGTGCCTTGCGCATCGACGATGACGTCGTGCGGCTCGATGGTCTTGCGCGGCAGATCGTATTCGGTGATCAGCACGTGGGTGCCGCGGCCCTTCACGCGCGGCAAAGTCTTGAGCGCGTATTGCCATGGGCCTTCGCTCATATTGATGGAGGCGAGCCACTCCGCCGTCTTGCGGAACTTTTCCGGATTTGCCGCGCGGGAATGCTCCATACGCACCTGCGGCTTGATCGGCTGGCTGACCTGCGCGTAGTTCGCCATTCGCGTGAGCACTTGCACGAACTCATCGGCATCGTGGGTCGATTTCACGATGCGCTCGTTGGTGTGGCAGCTCACGCAATTGATGAGGCTCGTCTTCTGCTCTTCGGTGCCGGGGACGCTAAGCATCCATTCGGCGTTGGTGAGCTGGTGGCTGAGATTCTTGGTCTTCTTCAGCTTCATGTCGGCGTCGGCCGGCGCGCCGGAAGTCACGTCGACTGAGGTCGGACCGTCGAGGTCGTAGCCGACCGCGCGCGCTGCGAGCGTGTAGTGGCCGGGATCGAGCTTCGATGCCGGGAAGCTGAAGTGGCCCTGGTCGTCGCTGACGACCGAATAGGTGACGGTGGAGCCGTCCTTCCTGGCGCTGACGACGACGCCTTCCATCATCCCCTCCTCGGCCGAGGAGACATGCCCGGCGAGCGCCGCCGCGCTCTGCGCCGACGCTGGCACCAGCGTTGCCGAGCCGCAGAGCGCCGCAACGCCGATCGCCAAAATCGCAAGGTTTCGTGTGGCCGCCATGTCGCCCTCCGCCTCTTCCCTTTTTGCACCCGCGCGTCGCGCTGAATTATTGTCGGCGAGAAGCGTAGAACCGCCGCTGCCGCAGTTCAAGCTGCGGATTCGATGCTACACTCGCGACGCACTCTCCGTGCGCTCATCAGCGAAAGGTTTCCAGCATGGCGTTCTCCAGTTGGCGTGGCGTGGTCGGCATGATCAATCCGACCATGCGGCCCGGCGTGACCGAGGAGGTCTGCCGCCTGTTGCCCGAAGGCATCGGCCTCATCCCGCTGTTCCTCAACATCCGCCGCGGCACCGAGGACGAATTTCACACCATGATGCCGCACTACGAGAAGCTCGTGGCGGTGCTGGCGGAGGAGAAGTGCGATCTCATCCATCCGCACGGCGCGCCGCCCTTCATGGTGCTCGGCCGCGCCGGCGAGGCAAAGATCGTCAAGGCCTGGGAGGAGAAATACAAGGTAGCGGTGATGAGCGTGGCGCAGAACCACGTCAACGCGCTCCATGCGCTCAAGGCCAAGAGCATCGTCGGCGCCACCTACTTCCCGGCCAAGCTCAACGCCATCTTTGCCAAATACTTCCGCGACGCCGGCTTCAAGGTCCGCGGCATGGAGGGCATCGACGTGCCCTTCAACCAGGTGCAGACGCTCTCCGGCGAGCAGGTCTACGCCCACATCAAGAAGAACTTCCTGAAGCAGAAGGGCGCCGACGCGATCTACATGCTCGGCTCCGGCTGGCGCACCCTCGATATCATCAAGACGCTGGAGCAGGACCTGCAAGTGCCGGTGGTGCATCCGGTGCCGGCGCGGGTATGGGAAATCCAGAAGCGCCTTCACGTCCGCCAGCCGGTGAAAGGCTATGGCCATTTGCTGGAGGCGTTCCCATGAGGGTATCCGCCGCGATCCTCTGCGGGCTTATTCTCGCCGCCGCATCAAGTTCCGCAAACGCACAGTCCGTCGAGCAGTTCTACAAGGGCCGCCAGATCACCATGGTGGTCGGCACCGCGCCGGGTGGCATCAACGATATTTCGGCGCGCTTCGTGGCGCGCTATCTCGGCAAATACATTCCCGGCAACCCGGCGATCGTGGTGCAGAACCAGCCGGGCGCCGGCGGCATCACCTCGGCGAACCGCCTCTACAACGTCGCCGAGCGCGACGGGACTGTCATCTCCAAGCTCGAACGCGCGGTGCCGCTTCTCGCCATCCAGGGCGATCCGAACGTCCATTTCGACCCGCAGAAGCTCAACTGGCTGGGCAGTCTCTCGTCCTACGCCCATGACGCCTATCTGATGCTGGTGATGGCGACGAACCCGATCAAGTCGGTCTCCGAGCTCAGGGAACCCGGCAAATCGATCACGCTCGGCGGCGACAACTCGGCCTCGAGCAATTTCATCTTTGCCTCGATCGCCAAGGAAATCCTCGGCCTCAATATCAAGATCGTCGGCGGTTATACCGGCGCAGCGCCCATGTTCCTTGCCATGCAGCGCGGCGAGATCGACGGCCAGGTCGTCGGCTATTCATCGGTGCGCACCGGGCAGCGCGATCTGTGGACGCACCACGCGTTCCGGGCGCTGGCGCAGTTCGGCCGCTCGACGCGGCTTGCCGATTTCGCCGACGTGCCGACCGGCCACGAGCTCACCAAGGATCCGGCCGCGCTCTCGCTCATCGATTTCGCCGAGTTGCAATTCGTGATCTCGCTGCCGTTCGCGGCGCCGCCCGGCGTGCCGGCGGACCGCGTCGCGGCGCTGCAGTCGGCCTTTACGCAGATGTGCAAGGATCCGGCGGTGATCGAAGACGCCGAGAAGCTCGGCATTGACATGAGCCCCATCGATGGCGCGACTGTGCTAAAATCAATTGTGCGCGCCGCAGCCACCCCCCACGATGTGATCGAGCGCTACAATGCGCTCGTCGGCCCGGTCAAGAAATGACGTTGACCTGAAACGATCAGGAGTTGAGCCCATGCCCTACACACTCGCCGATTTTTGCAACGACCTTTCAGCCACGCTCAAGACCGAGGGCGAGAGCGGGCTGCCGGACATCGCGCAAAAGCTCTCCGCGCTGCTAGCCAATCCGGACTTTGTTAACGAAACATTTTCCGAGGACACGCCGATCGGCAAGCGCGAGCTCTGGCATGATCCGCAATCGGACGCCTATGTGCTCGCGCACGTGCAGGAAGGCGGCAAGGTCGGCAAGCCGCACAGCCATGGCGCCTCGTGGGCGATCTACGGCACCGCCCGCGGCGTCACCGAGATGACCGAGTGGCGGCGGCTCAATCCGGCGAACGAGCCCGGCGCCGTGCTGGAAAAAGCCAAGGAATACGCCCTTGGCCCGGGGCAGACCCAGGCTTACTGGGGCGGCCTCATCCACTCGACCGCCCACCCGCAGAAGGCCTGGGTGATCCGGATCACCGGCACCGATCTCGACACCATTCCGCGCTACCACTTCCGCGCCAAGACCGACAAAATTCTCGAACGCGTCTGAAACAGTCGCGTTAAGAAGCTCGCCTAAAGCTTTGGAAAGTATTGCGTCTTGAAGCGATGGCGGGAGCGACGGGACTCGAACCCGCGACCTTCGGCGTGACAGGCCGACGCTCTAACCAACTGAGCTACGCCCCCGCGGGCGCCCGCGGCACTTAAGGCCCGGCTTCGTTCAAGTCAAGATTTACGGCCTGAATCGGGCTTTCCGGCCTGCCATAGACACGCCACAGAGCGCTATCAAATAGCGTGACAAGTGCGAAAAACATCGTTGGAATCGGCAAAACAGCGTGGTCACGCGCATCCGAATCGTCTAACTGCTTCGCTGTGAGCGGCGCTTTTCGCACGCCACCGCTTCATCGAGGAGGGTCTCATGGCAGCCAAAACTGCAACCACTACCGTGACGTCGAAGCATCTCGCCGCGAGCCTTGCGGAAGACAACGAGATCTCGAAAAAGCAGGCCGAAGCGATCGTCGGGGGTCTCGTCGGTCAGATCGTCAAGCACCTCAAGAAGGGTGAGCGCATCCGCATCGGCGGTCTTGGCATTCTGCAAGTACGCAAGCGGGCCGCTCGCATGGGCCGCAATCCTGCAACTGGCGAGCAGATTCAAATCAAGGCCAGCAAGAAGGTCGCCTTCCGGGCCTCGAAGGAACTTAAGGAAGCGATCTGATCGCGCCCGAGGGCAAGCCCGACTCGAGAAGCGGGTCCCGTTGCAATTGCCGCCCGTTCGCTCGCCGCACAAACTGAGCAGCGAGCGAACGGGCGGTGTTATTTTGTTGTGAGGTGCTGTGTTATGTCGCGACGGCTCGCGGCTGGCCACCGAGCCGTAGCGAGCGCGTAGAGGCCGCCTTCGTCCAAGTGGGCCTTCGGCGCGGCAACCTTCGCAGCGCTACGCTTGCGACGGCTGGTGGGCGGTGACGGGCTCGAACCGCCGACATCCTGCGTGTAAAGCAGACGCTCTACCAACTGAGCTAACCGCCCTGACCAAGCAGCCCATTGCGCGAGATCTATCGCTTCGCGACATTGCCGCGCAAGTATTGGCCGCGCAAGTATTGCGCTCTGGTCAATGCCATTTTTACATGCACGATTAAAAAATTTTGCTCCAATTTTACGCTCGCCTCGGGCAGACTGCGGCGTGGGATGGAAGCGCAAGATCGACTTGCGCAATCTCAGTGGCGGGCCGAATGCCCGGAAAGGGGCCGTATGTTACGTACAACCTTCCTGACAATCGCATTCGCGTTCGCCGCAGCGTCGGCTGCCCAGGCGCAATTGCCGCCGCAGCCGCCGCCTGTAACCTCGATTCCCTCAAATTCGGGGAACGACCAGGAGCGCGCCGCCTGTCATCCTGATGTGATGCGGTA
Source organism: Xanthobacteraceae bacterium (assembly GCA_035499475.1). Lineage (GTDB taxonomy): Bacteria > Pseudomonadota > Alphaproteobacteria > Rhizobiales > Xanthobacteraceae > BOG-931. Next base: position 8,172 of record DATJYT010000023.1, read on the forward strand.
TTGCAAGGAACAGATCAAGGACAACCAGGACGACGTGTTCGCGATCCTGGCATGCCTGGAAAAGAACCGCGCCAAGATCAGCCAGGCCTGCAACATCGTCCTGCTCAACCACAGTCGCTAAGCGGGTCTGACCACTTCGCGTTCGCGGCCACCTGGTAGCGGTGCTAGGCGCGGCCAGCCGCCTGTGGTTGACCATCGCCGCCCTCTCCCGAAGCTGGGTCTCGGCGGCTTTCGGTGCGCGCCACGTGGTCGGCCAGGCGCGCCCATGATTGCGCCAGCGTAAGCCAAAGCGCCCGGTCGCCCTCGTCCCGCGACAATCGCGCCATCGCGACGCACTCCGCCGCCCATCGGCGGTGATCCCGTGGAGTCCCCATGACACCCGACCCAACTGACGCAACATACAGACGGGCTGC
>DATJYT010000024.1:0-8957 GCA_035499475.1 Xanthobacteraceae bacterium
TTCCGCATCGTCGGCGCCATCGGCGACGCCACCCATTGGGAGTGCATGAAATTCCTGCGCCCCGGCATCACCGAGAACCAGGTCACCGCGCACCTGATGCAATATCTCTACAACATCCCCGGCATGGAGGACGTCGAAGACGTCATCGTGTCGTCCGGCCCGAACACCTGGCCGAACTGGCGCAACTTCTCCGACCGCATCATCCAGCCCGGCGACATCGTGTTCATGGATTTGGCGGCGCTGACCTGGAACGGCTACAAGTCCTGCTATTACCGCACCTATTGCGTCGGCAAGGAGCCGACCAAGGAGCAGCAGGAGACTTACGCCATCGCGCTGAAATGGCTCTACGACTCGATCGGCGCCGTGAAGGCCGGCGCCACCACGCGCGACATCGCGCTCAAGTGGCCGTCGGCGATGAAGACCTGGGGCTACGAGGACGAGGACCAGGCCGCCGCCAATCTGTGGGGCCACGGCCTCGGCCTTGCGCAATACGATCCGCCGGTGATCTCGCGCATCTGGTCGCTCGATCATCCGATCGAGATCCAGGAAGGCATGACGTTCGCGCTCGAGACCCAGCACGGCAAGAAATACCGCTACGGCGTGCGCATCGAGGAGATGCTGATCGTGCACAAGAAGGACATCGAGATCGTCTCCAACTTCCCGGTGAAGCAGATCACCGTGGTCGATCCGCTGCCCGGCTACGGCGATCATGTGAAGTGAATTTCGCCTCTTCCCGCTGCGCAGGGACAGGGAGTGCGCGGCGGCACGGCCGAACGAGATTTGTATGACGCGTTTCATCCTCCCGCTCGGCGATGCCGCTGCCGCCAAGCCCGACGTCACCGGGCCGAAAGCAGCGAATCTCGCGGCGCTGGCGCAGGCCGGCCTGCCGACGCCGGGCGGCTTTTGCATCACGGCGGACGCCTACCGGCGGCAGATTCAGCATCTCGGGCTCGCGGCGGCGCTGCGCGATTACGGCGGCGCCGATCCGCCGGCGCAGCGCCGGCTCGCGGTCGAAATCAGGCTCAAGCTTTATCAGAGCGATCTCGCGCCCGACCTCGTCGCGCAAATCCTCAGCGCCTGGTGGGAGGAGCAGAAACCCGCGGCGGTGCGGTCCTCGGCGCTGATCGAGGATCGCGCCGACGCGAGCTTTGCCGGCCAGTTCGAAAGCTTTCTCGGCGTCGACGACGACGTGGAATTCTTGACCGCGCTGCGCGCCTGCTGGGCGGCGCTGTGGACCACCAATGCGCGGCGCTCCATGGCACAGCACGATCTCGATCCATCCGACACCGCGATGGCGGTGCTGGTGCAGCCGCTGATCGCGGCGCGCGCCTCGGGCGGCGGCTTGAGCGAGACCGCCGACGGCCACATGACGCTCAGCGCCACCTGGGGCCTCGGCTCGACCATTGCCCAGGGCGAGGTGGTGCCGGACCGCATCGTGCTCAGCCGCCAGGGCTTCGTGCGCAGCAACGAGGCGGGCCGCAAACATCACCGCGAAGCCTGCATGCACGGTGTCGGCACGGCGCCCGAAGCGGTGCCCGAGGCGCTGGCGCGTGCGCCGTGCCTTGAAGCCGGACAGGCAACCGCGCTCGGCCGGCTGATGCGCAAGGCCGAAGCGCTGCTCGGCATGCCGGTCGAGATCGAATGGGCGCTCGACGATGCCGGCTTCAAGCTGCTGCAGGCGCGGCCGCTGCATGTCGCGCCCGCTCACGTCGCCGACGAGATCTGGCTCAAGCATCCGGGTCTCAACGGCCATCCGGCCGGCATCGGCTGGGGCTGCGGCCGCGCCGTGGTCGTCAACTGCGAATGCGAATTGAGCCGCGTCGCGCCGGGCGACGTGCTGGTGACCCGCGTCGCCGGGCCGGCGCTCAGCCACATCCTGCCGCGGGTTGCCGGCGTGGTTGCCGAACTCGGCAGCTCGACCTCGCATCTTGCCTCGCTCGCGCGCGAGCGCGGAATCCCGATGGTACTCGGCGTCAACGACGCGACGCTGCGCATTCCCGACGGCGTGCAGGTCGCGGTCGATGGCGTTGCCGGCGTGGTGCGATGGCTCGCCTGAGGCGCACGAAATCGCCGCGGCCGCGCATCTTCGTGACGCAGCCGATCTGCCAACACGCGCTGGCGCGATTGCGCGCGGTGGCGAATGTCAAAGTCTTCGCCGATGCGAGCCGCATCGTTCCCAGGCGCACGCTGATCGAAGCCGTGCGCAAGGCCGATATTTTGTTTTGCCTGCTGCACGATTGCATCGATCGCGCGGTGATCGAGGCCAATCCCGACCTGCGTCTGATCGCGGCGCAGTCGATTACGCCGTCGAATATCGACGTCGCGGCGGCGACCGCGCGGCGCATCCCGGTGACCGTCACCGCGCCGCTCACCACCGAGGCGACGGCCGATCTCACCTTCGGGCTGATGCTGGCAGTGGCGCGGCGGATGATCGAAGGCGATCGCCTGGCGCGCGCCGGAGGATTTCCCGGCGGCCAGTCAGGCCATCTGATGGGCGCGCTGGTGTGGGGCAAGACCCTCGGCCTCATCGGCGGCGGCGGCCTGATCGGCAAGGCGGTGGCGCGCCGCGCCCGCGGCTTCTCGATGCGCGTCCTCTACTGGACGCCGCGGCGCAAGCCGAAGCGCGAGGAGCGCGAAGCCGGCCTCACCTATGTGCCGCTCGAGCGGTTGCTGCGCCAATCCGACTTCGTCTCGATCCATTCCCCGCTGACCGCGGCGACGCGCCACCAGATCGGCGCCCGCGAACTCCGCCTGATGAAGAAAACGGCCTTCATCATCAACACCGCGCGCGGCGCCATCATCGACGAGGCGGCGCTCATCCGCGCGCTCGAGCGCGAAGAGATCGCCGGCGCCGGCCTCGACGTGTTCGAGCACGAGCCGAAAATCGCGGCGGCGCTGAAGAAAATGGCGAATGTCGTGCTGACGCCGCATCTCGGCAGCGCCACCCCGGACGTGCGCGAGGCCATGGCGAATATCGTCGTCGATAATATTCTGGCCTTCATCAACGGCCACAAATTGCCGAATTGCGTCAATCCGCAGGTGTTTGCTCTATGATCGCGAGTGGCGAATAGCGAATGGCGAGTAGAGCAAGGAAGATAAGCTTCCCCTAGTCGCCATTCGCCATTCGCTCTCTCGAGGAGTTCCTTCATGTCCCAAGTCACGATCGCCGTCACCGACAGCCCGTTCCCCTCGCTCGACCCGGCGAAAAAAGCGCTGGCGCGGCTTAATCCCGAATATCGGATGGCCAAGAGCGTCTCCGCCGACGACATTCTCGCCGTGGCGCGGGATGCCGACGCCATTCTCGTCACTTACGCCAAGCTCAGCCGCGAGCTGCTGCGGCAGCTCACGCGCTGCAAGGCGATCGGCCGCTTCGGCCTCGGCGTCGACAATATCGACCTGCCGGCGGCGACGGAGCGCGGCATCGCCGTCAACTATGTCCCCGATTACTGCCTGCGCGAGGTCTCGGACCACGCCATGGCGCTGCTGCTCGCTCTGGCGCGCAAGGTCACGGCCGCCAACGCGCTGGTGCAGTCCGGCCGCTGGGAACTGCCGCCGCTGGTGCCGCTGCGGCGGCTCGAAGGCCAGGTGTTGGGTCTTGTCGGCTTCGGCAATATCCCGCGCGCGCTGGCGCCTAAGGCTAGGGCGTTCGGCTTGCGGGTCGCGACCTACGACCCTTACGTCGACAAGGTCGCGGCCGACGCCGCCGGCGTCGAATGCGTGGGCTTCGACGATCTTCTGGCGCGCGCCGATTTCATCTCGGTGCACGCGCCGTTGCAGCCGGCGACGCGCGGCCTGATCAACGCCAAGGCTTTCGCCAAGATGAAAAAGGGCGCGATGCTCATCAACACCGCGCGCGGGCCGCTGGTCGACGAAGCAGCGCTCATCGCCGCGCTCGATTCCGGCCATCTGGGCGGCGCCGCGCTCGACGTGGTGACGCATGAGCCGCTGGCGAAGGATTCGCCGCTGATCGGGCGCAGCAACCTCATCCTCACGCCGCATACCGCGTTCTATTCGGTCGAGGCGCTCGAGGAATTGCAGACCAAATGCGCGAGCGACGTCGCGCGCGTGCTCAGCGGCGAGAAGGCGGTCTATCCGATCTCGGCTTAGGCCACTCGACCCGGAGCGCGTCCCTTCACGGCGTTGGCGAAGCCTTCGTAGCGAATGCTTCCGTCGGAAGCTGTCGGCAATTGTTCGCGAAGGCGCGTTTTGAGTTGCTCTTTGGCGTGCGGTGGCAAGTCATCGAGCGCCTTGCCGCGCGGCCCGATCGGCGCACTGTTGGAGTCCCAGAAATCGTCGAAGTCGGAATAGACGATGGGAATACGGATCACGCGCGTGTCGATCGATTGAAGCCCAGCCTTTTCCCAGATCGCGCGCATATTGTTCCGTTCTGAAGCGGCACCGTCCGGCACATTGCGCAGGTTCATTCCAAGCGAACTCATCGCAACATTGATCGGTTCGACCGGCAACCCGCCACCGGGAACGTCCCACATGTAGGTCGCGACCCAGCCGCCCCGACGGACCACACGCGCCATCTCCGCGGCTGCTTTGACCGGATCGGAAAGAAAGTTGATGACGAGAGCCATCGCGGCCGCATCGAAACTGTTGTCGGCAAACGGCAACGATTGCGCTTCGCCGACGCGAAATTGAGCCATCTTCGTGCCCTGCCGCGCTCGCGCATAAGCGAGCTGGCCATCCGAAGGATCGATCGCGATTATCTCGTCGGGCGCACAGCGCGCGATCAAAACTTCCGTAAAGGCGCCATTGCCGCAACCAACGTCAAGCCATCGCAAGCCAGGCGGAACGTCAAGCCATTCGAGGAACGCATCGCCGACGACGCGGCTCCAGCGGCCCATCCGCCGCTCATAGGCTTTTCCGTCAGCAAACAGAGTTCCAGCGTCGCTCACATTCTTACTCCGCTGCGATCACGGGCAGGATGAGGCACGAGGCGTGCACCCCGTCGTGATGGATGGTGTCGGTGCCCATCAGCGACGGATGATAGGGGTGCGAGAAGACGCCGTCGGTTGCGGGAGAGTCGCCGTTGGCTAATTCAAGCCGGATGCGGTGTTCCTTTTTGACCACGTAGGAGATCGGCAGCACTTCGATCTCGAACTCGTAGATGTCGCCGGGGTTGAGCGGCTGCGGATTGGTGTGGGTATAGAACGGCCGCTCGGGCTTCGAGCGCGCCGCATCCTTCTCGCGATGCGAAGCCTTCAACCAGCCCTTCGACACCGGCGTATAGGGCGGCTGTTCGCCTTTGGCCCGCGATACCGAATCTTGCGGATGCTGGTCGGTCAGCTTGACGATGAACTGGGTGTCGATCGCGGTCGACGATACGTAAAGCTTGAGCACGATCGGCCCCGTCACTTCGAGATCCGCCTCGAGCGGTGCGCTGGTAAAGGTCAGCACGCGCCGCGCCGGGTCAACCCGCCCGTCGGAGCCGATGACTGCAACTCCGTTGACCCATTCCCAGTCCGGATAGGTGTAGCTCGTCGCCGTCTCGCCGACCGCGGGCCGCTCAGTCGAGAGGCCGCCATCGTTGAGCGAGGTGACGCTGCCCGAAGGGCCCTTGCGCAGATAATACGCGACAGGTGTGGCGTGTTTTGGCGGCCATTCCTCCTGTGCGCGCCAGACATTGGCGCCGCGTACGAACAGCCTCACCGGCTCGGTATCCATGAAGCCGTTGTTCGCACCCTTGAGATGAAGATCGTAGAACGGCAGTAGCTCCTTCTCGTGAAATTCCACTTGATCGAACATGCGGTGCGCCTCGAACGTATTGCGGGCGCCGGTGACCACGAGCTTCTTGGGCGCTTTGACCTCTTCGTATCCGAGGATATTGCCGCGCAGGTGCAGACCCATTTTGCCCCAGTGCCCGATCGACAGCACCGGGCACTTGATCTGGTCGAGCCGCCAGTATGGCGAACGCTGGCGCCAGAATTCGTCGTCGAGCGAATGATCGATGATGGCGCCCACCAGATCGAATGTCATCGGCGGCCGGCCGTGCCGCCCGGCGAGGCGGTGCTGATTGTCTGCGCGCAGCGACGTGTACCACACCGAGCGATAAGAGCAGTAGATGCCGCCGTGATAGTTGGAGCCACGATACTGATCGACGAGGCCGTCGTACGGCACGATGCAGGCGAGGCCGGGCGGGTTGTAAGTCGCCATCAGCCACTGCGCCATCGCGTAGTAGGACTGACCGATGCCGCCGACACGGCCGTTGCACCACGGCTGCTTGACGATCCAGGCGATCAATTCGAGGTAATCCTGCTGCTCGTTGAGCCCCATGAACTCGAACTCGCCCTCGGAACGCCCTGAGCCGCGCACATCGGCGTGGACATAGCTGTAGCCCTGGCTCACGTACCATTCGACCGGACCGGTCTCGCGCCACAGAAACAGTGGATAGGCCGGCACTTCGTCCATTTCGTATTGGTAGGGTGAAGCGGCAAACAACGCCGGGAAGGTGCCTGCAGCGTCCGGCCGGTAGACGCAGAGCGAGATGCGAACGCCATCCCGCATCGGCACCGTGATGCCCTTCTCGACCTTCATATCGTAGCTGGACACGCTTCGCCTCCCTGCCGGCACGCACCACGACTGCCCATCGCAGACGGCACCTGCGCGTTTAAGCCGCATGCTCGTGCCGGGACCTGCTGCGGCATTGTTAGCCGATCAAAAAACAAATGACACGAGGGAAGAAAGTCATGCGCCGGTGCACGCTCGTTCTCACGCTCGGTCTCTTGTTGACGACGGCATTATCCGCCGGCGCGGAGGATTATCCGTCGCGGCCAATCCGGGCCATTGCATCGCAAGGTCCCGGAGGATTGAGTGATCTGTTCATGCGCGCGCTCGGCGACCAGTTGGGTCCAGCGCTCGGCACGTCGGTCGTGGTCGAGGACCGCGTCGGCGCGGAAGGCACGATCGGCGCGAAAGCCTGCGCCGAGGCGGCGCCCGACGGCTACACGATCTGCATTCTTCCCGGCGAGGCGGTCACGATCAACCCGATCATCCAGTCGAATGCCGACTTCGACCCGGCCAAAAGCTTGGCGCCGATCAGCCGGCCATACTATTTGACCCAGGTGTTCGCGGTGAACGCATCGCTGCACGTCAAATCGTTCGCCGAATTGGCGGCGCTGGCAAAAGCCAAGCCCAACGCGCTCAACTACATGGCGCCGTCTCTGTCGAAGGTCGCCTTCATGGAGGAATTCAACAAGAAAAACGGCACCAACGTCGTGCGTGTACCGTTCAAGGGCGGCGGCGACGCGGTCAATAGCATGCTCAACGGCACGACACAGATCGCGATTTTCGGCATCGGCAACCTCGTCTCGTTCATCCGCGACGGAAAGATCGTCGGACTGGCGGTCGACGGCGACACGCGTTCGCCGCTCGCTCCCGACATTCCGACATTCCAGCAGGTCGGCTACACGGAACACATTTCGGCAACCTTCTTCGGCATCTACGCGCCAAGCGGAACGCCAAAGCCGGTCATCGACAAGCTGAATAAGGCGATCGTCGCGATCGAATCGAAACCGGACTTCCAGCAGAAGTTTCTGATCAACCGTGGTCTTACGCCGGTCTTGGAGTCGGCGGAGCAGTTCACCAAGGAGTTGGTGGCGGACCGCATCGAGGGGCTCGCCGTGGTGAAGGCTTCCGGGCTCTATCCGAACGTGAAATAACAAAATTTGTCGGCTTGTCTTCGACCGACGGACCAGCGACCGGCGACTTCATGTCGCCGATCAGCGCCTGATCCGCTCCACCGTTCGGCGATGCTTATGCCCAAGCCGACAATACGGATACGAGACCCGGTGGCGGCAGACGAGCAGATCTGGCGCCGGCTTTGGTCGGACTACAACACGTTCTATGAGGTTTGCATTCCCGAGAGCGTATCCGCGAGAACGTGGCAACGCATTCTCGATCCCGCATCAACAATTTTCTGTCGCGTCGCCGTGATCGACGATGACATCGCCGGATTCAGCATCGGCGTGCTTCATCAGAGCACTTGGACCGTCACGCCGGTTTGTTATCTCGAAGATCTTTTTGTCGCGCCGCAGTTTCGCGGCCAAGGCTGCGGACGGCTTCTGATTCAGGATCTGGTGGATCGCGCCAAATCAAAGGGGTGGTCGCGGCTTTACTGGCACACTCGCGCAAGTAATCCGGCTCGTGCCCTTTATGACGAATTTGCCACCGCGGATGACTTCGTCCGCTACAGGCTGACGTTGGATTAAGTCCCCGACGCCGGGGCCTCAGGCGAAGCGGGCGCACTTACGGTGCAAGCGGGGTCGGATTGGCCGCCGGCGGACCGATCCCGAACATATTGGCCGTCATGCAGGTCATCGAAAAACTGCCGGTCGTTGCGAACACGGCCACCATGCCGTCTCCCCCGCCCTTTTTTGTTTACGGATGCAAAGCTAGCATCGACCTGCGGATCGTGCGAGCCGCCCTCACGCCTCACACCGCGTTCTATTCGGTCGAGGCGCTCGAAGAATTGCAGACCAAATGCGCGAGCGACGTCGCGCGCGTGCTGTCAGGCGAAAAGGCCATTTATCCGATCAGCGCATGATGCTTTCCGGCCACGATCGGAAAGTCAGAGGACGACGCCGAAATCGGCCATCGACGTCTTCGTTGCCGCAAGATCAGCACGTGAATTTTGACTTAAATCAATCCGGCCTTCGCCGAAGGGAGTATGAAAAACACGGATGATTTAGGCGATGAAGCCCCTTCCGATCGAAGATTTTAAGAAACTCCGCATCGAGATGGTTGAAAAGGCCATCGTCGCTCGCGGCGTGCGCTCCGGATTGGTTCTCGACGCCATGCGCAGCGTGCCGCGCGAAAGTTTTCTGCCGACGCCCCTTCACGAGTTCGCCTACGAAGACGCGCCGCTGCCGATCGCGGAAGGCCAGACAATCTCTCAGCCCTATATCGTCGCGTTCATGACCGAGGCCTTGGCGCTGCGCGGCGGCGAAAAG
>DATJYT010000025.1:0-16969 GCA_035499475.1 Xanthobacteraceae bacterium
CGCCCCTCGGCCAAGGGGTCAAAGTCTACCACACCGTTGGATCAAAGAGCGGTATTGTGCGGCACAGCAAATTGTCCGCCGGAAATGACGCTCCGGGTCATCTTCGACGCTTCGAGCGCCCGCTGATCACTTCCGCAGTTACCCCAACAGCCGACATTCGCAAGCGCTGCAATATTTGACGCAATGGACCAACAGCAGACATGTAGTGAGGCCAAAGGTCATACTATTTTCAGGGGTGGCCCCACCAATGCCATTCCGAATGGTACCCAAAACGCCGGGTCCGTCGGCGCCATCGCGTTTGTCTTGGTGATTTCCACGAAGAACTCCTCCGCGTGACCCGCGGGTGTAAACACGAAAGCGATCCGTCCCGGTCCTTCACTTACGTTGACCCAGCAGTGTGGTATTCCACGCGGCCCGAAGGCCGAGTCGCCCGGTCCCAACCGGTATCGCTCGTCGCCAATTTCGACAATGTATTCACCCTCAATGACGAGGAACCACTCGTCCTGATCGTGATGTAGATGTCGAGGAGGCCCGCCTTTGGCATGGTGTGCAATCTCGGCCACCAGAAATGCCCCGTTGCTGTCCGCAGTCGTGACTTTGACAGAAAGGGTGCCGATACCAACATCGCGATGCACTGCGTGTCGATCACCGTCACGTGCTACCTTAAATGGCCGCATCGAGAGCGCTCCCATCGACATCTCGACTGGTCGTCGGCGCATTTCTATTACGAGGAGGAGCAAGGCCGCCGATCGGCCGCAAAACTTCTGACCAAGGATGAAGCCCGGCGCATGGCCGTCAACTTCGCCAAGCTGCCGGTGTCACTTAAGCAGTCAAAGTTGCTTGGCCGAGCCTAAAGATCAGGCGGCGCCGGGCGAGTGTGAGCTGGCCCTGTGAGGCGTCAGAGCCTCACTTCACTCTGAGATTCACCGCGGACTCTTTGCCCCGATTGCTCTCAATCTCGTATTCGACCGCTTGGCCTTCATTGAGCGAGCTTAGACCGGCGCGCTCGACTGCGGAGATGTGCACGAACACATCCTTGCCGCCGCCTATCGGCGCAATAAACCCGTATCCCTTTGTCGCATTGAACCACTTCACATTACCGGTAGCCATTTCACGCTCCAATGTCTTGATTCCAAGATGATACAGGGTTTCCAGGAGAAAGCCTAACGTCCTTCAGCCGGGGCAGCTGTCGGCTCTGCTCAAGCCGTGCCCCGACGACGCAATAAAAATCTGGCCGGTTGATAACGCTGTCGGTAACGTCCGCAACAAGGGGCCGCAGCTCATCAAGCCGCTGGCGCCAACTTTGCTATAGTCTGCGGGTCGCTGTGTCGGCAAAGAGGCCGGGAGGATTCGATGCTGCGAGTTTTTGTTGTAGCTGCTGTGCTGAGCTTAGGTTCCGGTGGAGACGCCGCCCATGCACAAAATGAACAAAAATGCCAAAGCTTCTGTCAGGCCAACCGCTGCAAGGGAGGGCTTCAGACGGCCCAGTGTATCAATAATTGCGTAGCCGCCTGCCAGCAGAAAATGTCCAAATCTAAAAAATAGTTGTGCGTAAGCGCCTCGATTGGTCGCGGAAGCTGCCGCGCATTCTGACCATCCCCACCGTCATGACGCTGCGCACGCTCGCCGACGCGCGGACGTTGCTCAAGCATCTGCCGGACGGCCATCGCAGCAAATCGACCTGGAAAGTCGTCGCCGATTAGCTACAGGCCGCAGCCTCTGGCGGCGACGTCGCACAGCTCGCCGTCACGCTGCGGCTCGTGTTGTTCTTGGAAAAGGTCGAATCTCGATAGGCAGATGCCCAAAACCGCGATCACGCGGACACCTAGGTGTCGTCGAGCTGAAGCGCTAAGATCATCTGACCGCAAGAAAGCAAGGGAGGAAGTCGCAATGGGAAAAGGCAACAATCTATCGACCTTGCTCGCAGCAGCATCCTTGCTCAGCGTCTCGGTGGGATATGTAGGCGCGGCAACATCTCCGCTGGCGGCTGAAGGAGCAAACGACTCCTCCGGATCGGACATGACAGGGCACGATTTACGGCTAGCGGCTCAGTCCCCCAAAGTTTCGACGCCGCAGGTTCACGTCAATACCGGAACTCACGTCAACACCACTGCCGTTAACGCTTCCAAAATTTCTCACATTAAAGCCATGCCCGGCTCCAACTCTCTCAAGCGCGACAATTTCTAACCACCTGGCACCGCGTTGCTGTTCTTGGAGCGCGTCGAGTCCCGTTAGTGAAGGATGGGTTGGCTGTAATGTTTTCCTGACGCCGCGTGTTTGAAAAGCGTGGGCGAAGCTTGATCGGTGGTTTTGTGAATTGACAACTCTTTTATTGTGACTTTGCCCCCACCGCCGCCACCGGTTGCGCTGCCGATCGTCGGTGGGTGTGCAGCACCGACACTCACGTGCGGTGGGATTACGGTTAGCGTATGGACTTCGCCAGCATAAGCAACCGCTGGGATTGCCACGAACATTGCCAGTGCAATTGCTGCTTTCATGGTCGCCTTCCAGAGCCTCACTTCTCTGACGGCGGATCAGAACCGCCGCTGGAGAATGAGTGGCTGGTTATCTGAGTGTCTTTGAGTTCATATTTCAAATAAGGTTGGGAGCCGCCGGCTTTGCGGAGGGTGATGATTCCCGTCTTAAAGTGGGTTCCGTTTGCCACCCCTTTGAACGTCGGCGTTTGAGTGTGTACGCTTACATGTGGAGTTGACACCTTTGGCGCAATCTGGGCCGCGCTTGCGGTCGCGGTGATGAACACAGGTGTCAACAAAAAGAGTAAGCGCTTAACTGTGATCACTTTCATGGTCGCCATCCTGTGAACGTGCAAATCCTATCACATGACCGCGCGGCTTGTAGCCCCTAATTAGGTCTCTCTCTATCTGTAGCGGCTGGTATTCCGCTGCCTGCCGGCGTCCAATCTCGGCATGCGTGCGAGTCGATGGGATATCCAGGCGCGAAGCCCCCGCGTCGATCGGGCGCCGCAAAGTGCCACGCGCTGGCGCAGCTATGATCTTCGCGGCCCGTTGTCGCTGAAAACGACGCGTGCCCTCGAAATCGCGATACGGAGCTTGCCCGGCAATACACCTTGGCCAGAAATCGATGAGGAGGCGTGGTGGAAGGACGTGCTCGCCGATCGCCGGTTGCGGCTGCCAAAGGATAAGAGGTTGTCGGAGCAAAGCCGGCCGGCAGGGCTCCGGCTCGATCGACTGCCGTGCAAAGCTTTAAGGTTCGCTTGCAAGAACTGCGGTCAGCAATGCACCGCGACCGTCGCCGAACTCTCGCGCCGCTTCGGCAGCGATCGCAACGTGCGGACAATTGGCAATCAAGTTCTGAAATGTCCGGCGCCGCATCTGCGTCGAGAGGGCGGAGACTGCCCGATCACGTACAGCGCATCGTATCCGCCGAGCAGATAAGCTAAGGGTAGCATCTCATCGAAATTTGGCGGCCTCTCGCGCCAATCGGTCGCTTCCTGTATGGCCAAATTGGGTCCAACGCGGTGGGAGTTGCTGAAAAGCTCTCGTGTGGGATATGTAAAAGCGCCTGAGTTTCAGGCCGATGCCGGGTTAGCTCAGCGGTAGAGCAGCGGTTTTGTAAACCGTTGGTCGGGAGTTCAATCCTCTCACCCGGCACCAACAAAAGCTCGATATAATCGCCAGATCTGGGACGCTACCCGCCCCTATTTCGGCAGGCTTTGATGATTATCTTTGACCATAGATGAAACGAAGGGAAATAAGCTGCGATGTCAGACGCCCAAGACCAGACCGAAGAGCGGCCATGCCTGCACTGCCTCATTGTCGATGTCATCGAAGATTTTTTTACTGAATACAGCGCTTCGCCAGACGAGGTCGGCGCGCTCGATGCCGACGAAGTCGTGACGGCCGTGGCAAAGACCATTGCTGAAATGACGTGCAGCCGCGACGCGGCGTTCCGCCGGAATATGATCGAGCAGCTGACGCGTGAGATTGTGAGCTACGACGCGGAGTTTCGCGAGCAGGAAGCGATGGGCACACCGAATTCCGATGCGCGCCACTAAAGCGCGGCGATACCACAGCATCGCATCGCCGGCACGATGGGGCTTCCAGATAGTCCAACGCTGCGCGCCGAAAGACGGAAATAAGGTGACGCCTATTTGAAGCGAACGCCAATCTTCGTGTCATCCCGCCAAATGGTCTGGCACGTCCTCGCCGGCCGATCAGGCATCGAAAACTCGAAGTTTGACGGAAGCCCCGCCGTGGTCTGCACCTGAAGGCAGGCGCCGGTCTCGGACAGGTTGCGAACGGTGCAGGGTATGGCGTGCTTTCCGAGATGAATTTTCCCGGATTTGAGCATGCGTGCTCGCGGTGCCGAGCGCTTTTCTTCCCCCATAAGGACCACAACCGTCACGAATCTGAAACCGCGGGATGTAACTTCGGAAATTCTCTACCGACTCGGGATTCGCGAATCCCTGCCTTGCCACCGCCCACACTGACGCGGTTTCGGATACCGCGCCCTTAATCCATGTCAATCAAAAAATTTTTTCCACATTCAACGCGGTGCAGTCGGGTAATGAGAAAAACTAATGAAGCAACGGACAATGCCGATCTCGCTGCGGCTGATGCCGCTCTTGAGCGCGGCCGGCGCGCGAGCGCCTTCCTGCCCTACTCCGGCATCGCCAACAGGCTCGCGGCGATCGCGAGCATCGCGAGCGCCGACAGCGCCAGCGACCAATGCACGCCGATCAGGCTGCCGAGGAGGCCGACGGTGAGGCCGCCGAAGGCGCGAAGCCCGAGGCTTGCCATATTGAACAGGCCGATGACGCGGCCGCGCAGATCGATCGGCGCGTGCACCTGCACCAGCGTCTGGGCCATGGCGTTGAATGAGAGCTCGAAGAATCCGGCGCCGAACAAGAGCGCCAGCGCCAGAAAATAATTCGTCGCCTGCGCGAAACCGGTGAGCGCCGTGCACCACAGCATCGCCAGGATGATCGCGGTGCGCGCCCTGGCGGCCAGAAGCCCCTTGCCTTCGAGCACCAGGCCTGCGGTCAGCGCGCCCGCGGCATCGGCGGCGAGCAGCATGCTGTAGGACAGGCCCGGATCGCCGTGACCGAGATCGTGGGCAAAGCCCGGCATCTGTGCGCTATAGGCGTTGCCGACGAAGAACGACGCGGCGCCGGCAAGGAGCGTCATCGAGACGATGACCGAATGCCCGGCGATGTCGCGCGCGGTCTGTGCGATATCGGCGAAGCCGCGCACGGCGCGGTGCGGCGGCGGCGCGCCGGCGCGAAAGCGCGGGCCGTAGGGCGCGTTGACGAGCCACAGCACCAGCGGCAGATAAAACACGGTGTTGAGCAGGATGCCGTGCGCCGGCCCGAACCACAGAAGCATGGCGCCGCCGACCGCCGGGCCGACCAGCACGCCGAGATAACGCGCCGTCGCATTGAGCCGCACCGCGCTCATCAGGTCGGCCGGGCCGACGATGTCATAGAGCAACAATTGATTCGGCGTCTGCCACAGCACCCCGGCGCAGCCGTGAATCGCCAGCAGCACCATGGCTTGCCAGACCTGCAACGTATCGGTGACGAAGAAATAGCCCCAGCCGAGCGAAGCGGTGATGAACAAGAGCATGCCGCATTGAATGATGCGGCGTGGATCGACGCGATCGGCGAGCGCACCGGCGGCAACCGAGAACAGCAGAAACGGCAGCCAGTGCGACAGGATCGCAAACCCCGCCAGGGCGGGCGAATGGAATTTCTGGTACAGCATCCAATAGCTGATGACGTGCTCGATGTTGTCGGCCATCATCGCGATCACATAAGTGAAGAACTGGGCGCGGAAGCCCGGATGGCGCATCGCCGCGAAGGATCGCTTCGCGGGCGCCACCGGTTTCGCGGCGGCCGTGGGCACGACGTTCAAGGCGGTGCTTTCATGGGAAGTGGCGCGGCGGCCGAAACGGCCGGGGCCGGTGCATGTTCGTGGGCCGTAGTTGGCACTTTGGGTTCCGAACGCCAAGTGACCTTATCGCGGAAGGCCCATGCAAGAATGCTGCCCAATTATCGGCGCGTTCCGCCGACGGAATAGCGCGCCGTACGTGGGGTTGTGCTGGTGAAGCGGGAATGACCATCGGCGTGAACCTGCTTCGACGCGGTTAACGAGGCTCGCCATGACGGGACTGACACGCCGCTCGTTGCTCGCCGGCTCCGCCGGCGCCGCTCTTGCCGTCGGCACAGCGGCGGCGGAATCGCCGCCGGCCGGAAAGCAGGCGCCCGGCATCTATCGTTACAAGATCGGTGCGTACGAGTTGACCGCGCTCTATGACGGCATCTGGTATCGGCCGATCACCGACAAGTTCATCCGCAACGCAACGTTTGCCGCGGTGGAACACGCGCTCGCCGATGCATTCATGCCCGCCGACAAGCTCGAAACCCCGTTCACCACGCTGGTCGTCAACACCGGCAAAAAACTCGTGCTGCTCGACACCGGCACCGGCGGTCAGATCGCGCCTACCGCCGGAACGCTGGGCGACAATCTCGCCGCCGCCGGCATTTCACCAAAGGCGGTCGATCTCATCGTGATCTCGCATTTCCATCCCGACCATATCAACGGCATCAAGGACAAGGATAACGCACTGGTCTTCCCCAACGCGGAGATCATGGTGCCGGCGCCGGAATGGACCTACTGGATGGACGACGCCACCATGAATGCGGCGCCGAAGGATCAGCGGCTTACCTTCCTCAATCAGCGGCGCATCTTCGCCGATATCGCCGGGCAGGTGACTCGTTTCGAACCGGGCAAGGAAGTCGCGCCGGGCATCGTCACCCTTCCGGCGCCCGGTCACACGCCGGGCCACACCGTTTTTTCCGTCCATTCAGGCGATCAGTCGTTGATGGTGCTCAGCGATACGGCGCAGCACCCGGCCGTATTCGCGCGCCATCCGGACTGGCAGGCGGCTTTCGACGTCGACGGCGACGCCGCGGTTGCGACGCGCAAGAAACTGTTTGATCGCGCCGCGGCCGACCGCATGCTGGTGACGGGCTATCACTTCCCGTTCCCGGCCTGCGGCCACCTCATCAAGACGGCGAGCGGCTACGAGCACGTTCCGGTGCCGTGGCAGCCGATGTTGTAGCGAATCGCAAAAGCCTGGAGGCCGGCTGTCGAGGCCGGCCTCCCTGATCCCTGCGGCATCTGGTTTTTCGGTATCGGCGCAGCGCGGATCACGCGCAGCTCCGGCCGGGGGATGTTTTAAGTTCCGGCTTGCGGGCGAACGGCGAACACATGGAGCGCCCGCAAGCCGGTGCACACAACCCGCACGTCAGCCCTTTACCTGCTGACGTTTTGGGTAGCGGGCAATTTCGCGGTCTTTATCGCATGCGCGGGCTTTTTGCTTTTTGTGACTTTCGCTGAGACCTTGCCGGGCTTGGCGACGTGGGCGACGTGTTTGCGCGCATGCTTGCGAACATGCTTGGCGGTCTTGGGTGCAGGCTTGGCTGCTTCGGTGTGCTTGGCTGCCGGAGTGGGAACGGTGGTAGCGGGCGCTGCGCCGGCGCCTCCGCCGGACTGCGCGGCGAGAGCCGGACCGGCAATCAGCGTGGTTGCAAGCAGCGCGGCGGCGAATGTCCTCAACATGTGCTTCTCCTTGTTGTCTCTCATGGCGTCGATGGCGAGATCGCGCTCATCGTTGGCGGGCACGCTAGACGCCACGCACTGAATGGGTCCTGAAGTGCATTGAGGGGCGCCGTTCACGTACGTGAACTTGCCGTAATGCTGCCAGCCGAAGTGACCGGAAAAGCGATCTCTGCCTCCTCCGCCCCGGCGCCGGTGCGGTCCGCCAAGTGCGATCACAATCTATTGAGCGCTTGCCGGCCGACGCCCTCGCGGGATGATTTGTCGCGAGCCGGTGTTAGTCTCGCTGCGCCCTGAACCGGAAGGAGGCCACGATGTTGAGCCGCTCGCTCGCCGCCGCCATTGCGTTGACCGCCGTTTTGGTGTTTCCGCAGATCGCCGCAGCCGTCGATGAACCCAGTCCCGCGGCTCCGACCCAGACCACGCAGCCTTCGGGCGCCGTGAAATCGACCAAGCAGAAAACTCCCAAAAAGCCGAAAAGCGGCCAAAAAAGCAGCTCCGCCGAGGACTTTCTCGCCGGCTACCACGCTGCCTACGCGCTGATTTACGACAAGGGCGACTATGTCGAAGGCATCGCGGCGCTGCGCGCGCTCGGCTACGACGATAATGCCGACGTCGCCACGCTGATCGGCTACGCGAGCCGCAAACTCGGGCGCTACGATGACGCCAAATACTGGTACGACAAGGCGCTTGCGGCCGACCCCAACCATGCCGTGACGTGGTCCTATTACGGCATGTGGCAGGCCGAGCAGGGCAACGTGCTCAAGGCCAAGGACGATCTCGAAAAAGTCCGCGCCATCTGCGGCAATACCGAATGCCGCGAATATCGCGCGCTGAAGGACGTGATCGACGGTACTGCGACGTACTAGCAGACGTCATTGCGAGCGAAGCGAAGCAATCCACGCGGTGGCGCGGCTGAATTGCTTCGTCGCTGAACCTGTCATCAGGCCGGACCCGTTGGCTCGCAATGACACCTTCCGCCCACTCTATTCCAGGTGCACGTGCGCCTCTTTGGCGACGTTGGCCCAGAGCGGTACTTCCTTGGCTAAAATGGCGCCGAACTCCGGTGCGCTCATCGACTGCGGCTGCAAGCCGAGCTTCTTGATGGCGTCCTGGGTTTCCGCGCTTTGCACGCCCGCATTGATGGCGGCGTTGAGCTTGGTGATGACGGCCGGCGGTGTTGCTGCCGGCGCCATCATGGCGAACCACAGCGTCGTCGGGAAACCGTCGTAGCCGAGCTCGTGCAGCGTCGGCACATCCGGCAGCTCGGGCCAGCGCTCCGCGCTCGTCACCGCCAGCGCGCGAAGCTTGCCGGCCTTGATGAGCGGCAGCAGCACCGACTTGGCGCTGGCACCGACCTGAATCTGGTTGCCGAGCAAATCGGCAATGGCGGGCGCCGCACCCTTATAGGGAACGAACACGATGTCCATGCCGGTGCGCGCCCGCAGGAACTCGAGGAGAAGATGCGGCGCAATGCCGAGCGCCGAACCCGATGTCAGCTTGCCGGGATTGTTCTTGGCGTAGCTCGCCAGTTCCGCCAGCGACGTCGCAGGCACGGCCGGATTGATCACCACGGCGTTGGAATCGGTCGCAACCGCCGCCACGGCAACGAGGTCCTTCACCGGATCGTAGTCGACGTTGTTGTAGAGCGCCGGCGTGATGGCATTTTCGTTCGAACCGCCCGACAGCAGCGTGTAGCCGTCGGGCGCCGCCCGCGCGACCATCTTGGAGCCGAGCCGTCCGCCCGCGCCCGCCTCGTTTTCGATGACCACGCTCTGCCCGAGCTTGGCGGCAAGGTTGCGCGTCGACACCCGCATCACGGTATCGGACGGACCTCCCGGCGGATAAGGCACGATGATCTTGACGGGATGATCGGGAAAGTTCTGCGCCAGCGCCGGCGCAACGACTACGCCCGCCGCCGCAAAGACGGCGATTATTCCGACAACCAGCTTGTTCAAGGAGTCCCCCGTTTCTGCCAATGCTCCGGCCGCTTTACTCATCCAACTTCACGCCGGTCTCCCGTGCAACCGCGCTCCACAATCGAACCTGGTCGGCAAGCTCGGTGCCGAATTGCTGCGGGCTCAACGGCCGCACCTGAAAGCCGAGCTTGGCAACCGCCGCTTGGATCTCGGGCGAGCGCAGCCGCGCGTTCTCGGCCGCATTGATTTTCGCGATGATCGCGGGCGGCGTTTTCGCCGGCGCCACGAGGCCATCCCACACCGCCGTCGGAAATCCGTCGATCCCGCTCTCGCGTAACGTCGGCGCTTCGGGCAGTTCCGGCCAGCGTTCGGCGCTCGCCACCGCGATCGCCCGCAGCTTGCCGGCTTTGATCAGCGGCAGCAGCACGGCCTTGCCGCTCGCCGCCACCTGAATCTGACCCGCCACGACGTCGGCGATGGCCGGCGCCGCGCCCTTGTAAGGCACGAACGTCATGTCGATGCCGGTACGCACGCGCACGAGCGCGATCAGAAGGTGCGGCGCGATGCCGAGCGTCGAGCCGGCATTGAGCTTGCCCGGATGCTCCTTGCCGTATCGCACCAGTTCGGCAAGGGTCGTGGCCGGCACCGAGGGATTGATCACCAGCGCGGTTGAGTCCGACGACAGCGCGGCCACCGGTGCGAAATCCCTGACCGGATCAAAATCAATCGTCTTGTAAAGCGCGGGCGCGATGGCGTTGATGTTGGTGCCGCCGGCCAGGAGCGTGTAGCCATCAGGCGTCGCGCGCGCCACGTCCCGCGCGCCGATCCGGCCGCCGGCGCCCGGCACGTTCTCGATGAAGACATTCTGACCGAGCGCTGCGCCGAGGCCCTGCGTCGTCACCCGTGTCACGGTGTCGTTCGGACCGCCGGGCGGATAGGCCACCACCAGCTTGATCGGGTGATCGGGAAACGTCTGCGCACGGACCGGCGCCGCAAACACTGCTGCTGCGGCCGCGGCGACGATCGTTGCGCGAAGCATAGTCATGTCACCCCTGCCCTTTTGTCTCCGCTTCGATCCAGGCATGGTAATCCGGATCGACGCTCTCGATGGGCAGTACGAGTATGGCAGGCGTGCTATAGGAGTGCATCTCCTTCACCGCCGCACCCACAGCCGCGGCCAGCGAAGCGCGGGTCTTGACGATCATCACCACCTCATCGCCGCGCTCGACCGCGCCTTGCCACCAGTAGAGCGAGACCATGCCGGGCAGAATATTGACGCAGGCGCACAGCCGCCGCTCGACCAGCGCCCGGCCGGCATTCTCCGCCTCGACAACGGACGGATAGGTCGTATAGACGAACACCGCGCGTTCCATGCCGAACTCCAGCGTTTCTCCCGCGGCGCCACAAGGGCGCCCAGCAAATCCCGACCGCTCCATGCCGAAGCGTCCGACGCCCGCCCGTTACAAGCGCATCGCCTTCGTCGCCAGCGACGTGGCCGCGGCGCAGCGGGCGCGGCGGCGGCTCGTCGCTCGCTACGGCGACGCCCGGCCGGAAACGGCGGACGTCATTGTCGCGCTCGGCGGCGACGGCCTCATGCTCGCGACCCTGCAACGGTTCATGAATTCCGGCAAGCCGATCTACGGCATGCACCGCGGCACGGTCGGCTTTCTCATGAACGAGTTTTCCGAACAGGGCCTCGTCGAACGACTCGCCGCGGCGCGCGTCACCGTGATTCATCCATTGTTGATGCGCGCGCGCGACGCGGCCGGCCGCGTGCACCGGCATCGCGCCATCAACGAGGTGTCGCTGTTCCGACAAAGCTATCAGGCCGCGCGGCTACGCGTGCTCATCGACGGCAAGGAACGGCTCCATCAACTCGACGCCGACGGCATCCTCTTGGCGACGCCGGCCGGATCGACCGCCTATAACCTTTCGGTGCAAGGGCCGATCATTCCGCTCGACGCGCCGCTTTTGGCGCTGACGCCAATCAGCCCGTTCCGGCCGCGGCGCTGGCGCGGCGCGCTTTTGCCCGATCGGGCGCGGGTGACGGTCGAGGTGCTCGAAGGCGGCAAACGTCCGGTCGCCGCGGTGGCCGACCACGATGAGGTGCGCTCGGTCCGTTCCGTCGAGATCAGCATGGACCACGCCATCGCCATGCACATGCTGTTCGATCCCGGCCACAGCCTGGAAGACCGCATCCTCAGCGAGCAATTCGGCGTCTGACCGTTGGGGCCGGCGCCTCGCCTTCGCGCAAAAGTGCGATTGCTTCGCAGGGTCCGGCGACCGGTGGGCCTCAAGTATTTTGATCTGGCTCAAACCGATCGCGCGATTTGTCCGATAGCTACTTATCGAACAAGGAAAGGAGACGGCCATGTTGGCCAGAATGATGACGACGTGTGTGGCCGGCGCGGCGCTCGTCGTTGGCGGCGCGCTTATTCCAGCCAGCGTGTCGGCTCATGGAGGAGGTCACGGCGGCGGAGGCTTCCACGGCGGCGGTGCACATTTTGGCGGACATGGCGGAGGATTCGCGCACGGATGGGGATATGGTCGCGGGATCTATCGTTGGGGATATGGCTTTGCTCCTTGGCCTTGGCCGTATGACTACGATTTCGAACCGTCCTGCAGCTATGTGCATGTGAAATACTATCGTAACAAGCAAGCCCATTGGCATTGGGTTTTGCTTTGCGAATAGCGGACTAGCTAAAACTCTTTCCGTTCGACGATCGACGGACGTCGAAGAATATCCGGCGGCACGGTATGAGTTGCGCGAGTATCCGCTTGCCTCATATTTCATAGGGCGGCGACTATCCTCAGTGCCTGACAGGCTCTACGCTCGCACAACAGCGCAGCGCGATAAAAGCCGGGAGGGGGCGATGGGCGTCGGGACAGGGAGCAGCTTTCGCATGAAATTTATTCGCCGAATGGCGGCGGCGTGCCTTGCGGCGCTGCCATGGACGGCCGGGCGTCACGCCGATGCGGCGGAGCCGGCGCTCGTGATCGCCAAATCCGGCTATCTGTTCGCCGGCGGCAAGATCGACACGTCGCTGCCCGGCTCGCCGATGATCGGCCAGCTCTATGCCGAATTTCAAATTCCACAAAAGCTGCTGCACCCTTATCCCGTCGTCATGATCCACGGCGGCAGCCAGACCGGCACCAATTTCACCGGCACGCCGGACGGCCGCGAGGGCTGGGCGCAATATCTTCTGCGCCGCGGCTACGCCGTCTATGTGGTCGATCAGGTCGCGCGCGGCCGCGCCGGCTATTGGACCGACAGTTACGGGCCGGTGTCGTCGCCGCAGCTTGACCGCGAATTGCAGCGGTTCGCGGCGCCGGAGCGCTACAAGCTGTGGCCGCAGGCGCATCTGCATACGCAGTGGCCCGGCGCGGCGCAGCCCGGCGATCCGGTGTTCGATCAATTCTACGCCTCGCAATTTCCGTCGCTGAAGAATTTCGCCAAGCAGCAGGAGCTCAATCGCGACGCCGGCGCAGCGCTGCTCGACAAGATCGGACCCGCGATCCTATTGACCCACTCGCAGTCCGGAGCGATGGGCTGGCCGATTGCCGACCTGCGGCCGCATCTGGTGAAAGCCATCGTCGCCATCGAGCCGAGCGGACCGCCCGTTCACGACATCGAGTTCAAGGGCGCGCCCGATTGGTTCGCCGATGCCGCCAGGACCAAGATTTCAGGCCTCGGCGACGTGCCGCTGACCTACGATCCGCCGCTCAAGCCCGGCGAGCAGTTGTCGTTCGTGCGCCAGGACCAGCCCGACAAGCCCGACTTGGTGCGCTGCTGGTCGCAGGCCGAGCCAGCGCGCAAGCTTGCGAACCTCAAGGACATTCCGATCCTGATCATCTCGTCCGAAGCGTCCTATCACGCATCCTATGATCACTGCACTGCCAAGTATCTGACCCAGGCCGGCGTCGCCAACGACTTTGTCCATCTGGCCGACCGCGGCATTCACGGCAACGGCCACATGATGATGCTGGAGAAGAACAGCGACGCCATCGCCGGCGTGATCGAGGGCTGGTTGACCAAGACGGTGACGGCGAAAAAGCCGAGCCATTCGGCCCATCGCTGACCTCAAGCGGCGCCGCCAGCCCCGCGAAACCCTTAACCGTGCGTTAACGACAAATATTTACGTTTTACCGTGCGGAGTGGCGCTTCGGCGCCGCCGCGCGGGAGCACGCATGGTCCGCATCGACTTCAACCGATTGCGCTTTCTCGTCATCGACGACAACGCGCATATGCGGCGCATCCTGCGCACGCTGCTGCACGGCTACGGCACGCGCGAAGTCTACGAGGCCGAAGACGGCGCCGCAGGACTTGAAGCCTTCACGCACTATGTTCCTGACATCGTGCTCGTCGACTGGATGATGCCGATCTTCGACGGTCTCGAATTGACGCAGATGATCCGCCAGCAAGGCGCCAACGCCAATCCCTACGTGCCGATCATCATGCTCACAGGCCATTCCGAGAAGAAGCGCGTGATGATGGCGCGCGACGCCGGCGTCACCGAATTTTTGGCCAAGCCGATATCGGCGAAGGCGCTGTATGAGCGCATCTTCAACGTCGTCGCCAATCCGCGTCCGTTCATCAAGACCAAGACCTATTTCGGTCCCGATCGGCGCCGCAACGTGAACCCGAATTATGTCGGTCCGGAGCGGCGCAAGGGCGGCAAGGCGGACGTGATCCGCCAGCAGCCGCTGCTCGAGAAAGCCAAGGTGCTGAGTTGATCGCGAGGAGCATGAGCCGCAATGTCTCGCCGTAAAGACGACGCGCCGTCGGTCGCGACTTACGCGGATCACGAGGTCATCACCCCGCCGCACGAGCTGCGCAAAGCCGTCGCGCAGGCGGCCGATAGCGATGACGATCCGGTCGCGCGCGCCGAAGCCGCGCTGTCGCAGCTCTCGGGCGAATTCGGCGAATGGATGAACGCGGAGTGCGAGCGTCTCGAACAGGCGCGGCAGGACGTCAAGCGCGAGGGATTTACCCCGAAGAACCATGACGCGCTGTTTCGCGCCGCGCACGACATCAAAGGCGAAGCCGCGACCTTCGGCTACCCTGCCGTTGCCGGCATCGCCGACAGCCTTTGCCGGCTGGTCGAGCACACGCCCGAGATCGACCAAATTCCCGTCACCCTCGTCGAGCAGCACGTCGATGCCATACGCGCCATCGTGCGCGAATATGCCCGCGCCGATCTCGCCGACGTGGCGCACGTCCTGACCGGCCGGCTGCGCGAAGTCACCGACGATTTCCTGCGGGCTGAAAACGACTTCCGGCCGGATTATCTGGAAAACATTTTCGCTGGGCCGCTTGCGCCTTAAGAGGCAGGACTCATTTTACTGTCATCATCCGCGCAGGCGGATGATCCAGTATTCACTGGACTGTCGGCGTTTACTGGATGCTCCGCCTTCGCGGAGCATGACATTAAAGCCGCCGATATCAGTCCCAACTACGCCGCGACCGATTGCTCCTGCACGTCGAAGTTCGCGGCCACCAGATCATCGCAGAACAGCCGCGCTTCCTCGCGCGCCGCTTCGGTGGCGAAGCGCCGCAGCAGCGTGATGAGCGGCGCGAGCTCTCCGAGATCGGCATCCTCGCAGCGCGTCAGTACGCGCTCGATCATGCGGCGCTTGAGCCGCGTGGCGTCGCCCGGCTCGCTGATGAAGCCGCCTTCGCGCATCGCCTCGATCGCCTCCTTGAACGCCGGATAGGTCGAGGGCGGCAACTCGGCGCGGTCGAACAAGGCCCGCAATGCCGCGCTGCCGCTGTCGTGAACGAGGCTGGACACGCGCGCGACCGGCATGTCCGCGAGCTCGGCCAACGCCTCCTCGAACAGCGCCACGTTGCCCGACAGCAGCGCGCGCAAAATGAGGCCGGCGGTGAGCTGCCCGGTGACGCGCAGGTGGCTGATGAGCGAACGGACTTCGGTGTTGGGAGCGGCGGCGATTGCGATCGTCGCCTTCTCGCATGCGTCCCGCGTGATGCGCCGGGCGTGATCGACGTCGAGCCAGGCGCGTCCGGCCACAAAACCGGCAAGCATCTCCGACAGCCTGGCGACAAGCGTCTGCCGCGTCGCCACCGGAAGGTCGTCGCGCGCCAGCAGCGCCTCGCGAATCACGGCAAGATGTCCGAAACGCTCGACGATACGGTCGGCCGAAAGCGGCGCGATGTCGGCGTCGGCATTCTCGACGAGAATGAGACAGGATTCAGCGGTGCCAACTTCGGCGATGGCGGCTGAGACCGCGCGCGGCAGCGCGGCGCGACTCGCGATCGCGGCCTGCACTTCCGGTCCGCCGGTTGCCGCCGCATCGACCAGATCCGCGTCGATAAAGAGCGGCGACAGCGCGAGCACCGGGGCGGCGATCATCGGCTGATCGCCGGCCAGCGCGAACACGATCGCCGGCGGGGCGTCCGGACTCGCCGCGAGCGCATCGGCGAGCGCACGGCGCACCAGCGGCGAGGCGTCGTCGAGCAGCATCAGCATCGCGCCTTCGGCGGCGGCGAGATCGTCAGGGGACAAGTCCGAGTAAAGATAGGCGCGCGCCAAGGCGCTGGTGGCTTCGGCGCGCTCACCGGCCGAAGCGGTACGCACCCATTGCAGGAAATGGCGGACGATCATGGCTCTCGATGCCGCACTGTCATCTGGCGCAGCAACCCTAAGCAACGGCCTCTTAACAAACCGTTCACCATGTTTCTTTGCAATCGTTAAGCCTCGGGCTTGCTCAAGAACGGCTCACCGGATCCCGGAAAAGATCGAACATATTGCCGGAGGCGGAGCGCTCTTTGCTCGAGCCCTCGGCATCTTGCGGGACGACGGGTGCGGTCCAAAGCTGGCTGACCTCGGCCGCGCCCGGCGCGGCATGATCGGTATCCTGAAACAAGCCGAGGAACATCGGCCGGTCATTTTTCGCTTGCGCCGGTGCGGCGGCGGCATTGGCGGCAGGCAGCGTCGGCGTAAGGGGGATCGGAGCCCCCACTGGCGCGGCGGCCGCGGCGGCAAAGGCGCTGGTGATTCCGGCGGTGTCGGGGACTTTGCGCGAGGCCGCGGTGCTCACGCGCGCCGTCAGGTCGAGCGGATCGGCGATACTTGGCGACGGCAATGGCGACGCCGCTGACGGCGCCTGCGGCAGCGCCTGGGCAGTGCGCGATAGATCGTCCCACCGCGATCGCGCCACGTCATAGCGGGCGGTCAGAACATCGCGCACTTGCGACAGGCTGCGCGGGCTGCCTCTGACCCGGTCATAAAAGATCGACGTGTTCGCCTGCGCGGCGTTGGCGAAGAAATTGTCGGCCTTGGCGTGCGGATTGCTGGAAGCGAGCGAGATCAGCTTGGCGGCGCCGCCGGCGCCGAGAAAATGCGCAATGTAAAGCTCACCCTCGCTCGGCGGGCGGCCGAGCTTGCTGGTGAGAATCGCGGCGTTCGCTCTTGTGAACGCTCCCGCCAT
>DATJYT010000026.1:0-4165 GCA_035499475.1 Xanthobacteraceae bacterium
AACGCGGTGGGCGGCTATCCGTTCATCGGCACGCCCGACCACGTCGCCGAAGAACTCGAAATCATCAGCAAGGCCGGCGTGCGCGGCATCGGGCTTTCATTCACGAACTTCCTCGACGAGGTGCCTTACTTCTGCGACGAAGTTTTGCCGCGTCTGGAACGCCGGGGCGTGCGTGCGAGGCACTAAACCGACGATACGTTACTGCATCAACCGTGCAGCTTCCTGCTCCGTCGGTAGCCGTCCGCCGGGCGTCAATTCGTTGACGAGTTGCGGCAAGTGCTGGCTCAGCGCCGATAGCACTTCGTCCCGCGTCAGGCCGGAATGCGCCATCAGCGTTTTGACCTGATCGGTATCGAGCACCTTCTCGAGCACGTCCGGCGTGATCGGATTGTTCGGCCCGGTACCGACCCAGGAACTAGCGGTGTTGCCCTGCCCGGCCTGCTGGAATTGCTTGAGCAAATCGTTCAGGCCTCCGCTCAGAATGCTCCCCGCCGCACCACCTGCAAGCAGGCCGCCCAACCCGCCCTTGAGAAGGTCGCCGATACCGCCGGCACTTGCAGTCTGACCGGCCGGAATTGCACCGCCGGGCGCCGGCGCCACCGAACTTGTGCTCGATTGGCCGGTGAAACTTTTCAATGCTTTGTAGGCGAGCAAGCCGAGCACGGCCATCGTCACGGGCGACATGCCGCCGCTGCTGCTCCCGCTCGCTCCGCCGCGCGCACCGCGCGGTCCGTTCTGCATTCCGTTGAGAACGTCCATAAGGCCCATATTTGCCTCCCTTTTGAGTCCATTGCCGAGGCGGTCATCCGCCGCGACCCAAAATTGTCTGAAGATGAATGGTCAAAATGAGATTGCACGGCGATGGCGGAAGTATGTCAATTGCAGCCCAAATCCTATGCGCTTGCGGCGCAAAGAAAAAATGCTCGTCGAAATTCTCCGGGAAGCCACCGCAAATCCAATATCAAAAACCCAACATTCAAATAGGCTCGACTGCCTGGACAGGCGTTACGCGCTGCCGCAGGATGCCGGAGTGGGGAAGATGCATATGGCATCACCCATCAGGGAGGAAATCATGGGCAAGTGGAGACGCCGACGGGGCGCGCCATCGCTCGATGACGTCGCCGGCAACGGCCTGATCAATCGAAGAGCATTACTTGGACACGGGTTCGCTGTCGCGGGCGCCGCGAGCGCCGCCGGCTTGACTGGCGCCGCCGCCGAACCCCTCATCGATCAACCGTGGACATTACAATTTGGCGGTATTACGCCGCCGGTGCAGACGCCCTCGCCGTTCGAAAAAAACGTCGTGCGTACCTTGAGCAATCCGAACGGCGAATTTCGCAATTCGCATGCGCGCACGCCGCACCAACTGCTCGGCGGCACGGTGACGCCGAGCAGCCTGCACTTCTCGATCAATCACTGCGGTATCCCGAACATCGACCCGGCGCAGCACAAGCTGGTCATCCACGGCATGGTCAAACAGCCGCTGGAATTCACGCTGGAAACGCTGTCGCGTTATCCGCTGGTCTCGCGGATGGCGTTCGTGGAGTGCGCCGGCAATTCCGCGCCAATGTTCTCCAACGAGCCCTTGCAGGTGTCGGTGCAGGCGCTGCACGGCCTGGCGTCAAACTCAGAATGGTCCGGGGTGCCGCTCTCGACCCTGCTCGACGAGGCCGGGATCGACCCGACGGCGAAATGGCTCGTTGCCGAGGGCGCCGACGGCCAGATGCTCGACCGCAGCGTGCCTGTGAAGAAAGCCTACGACGACGCACTGGTCGCGATCTACCAGAACGGCGAGCACCTGATGCCGGGCAACGGCTATCCGATGCGGCTGTTGCTGCCGGGCTACCAGGGCAACATGAACGTCAAGTTCCTGCACCGCATCAAGGTCATCGATCAGCCCGCCTACACCTATTTCGAGACCAAGAACTACTCGCAGATCCTGCCGGGCGGCAAAACGTGGCGCTTCCACTTCGTCATGGAGGTGAAGAGCTTCATCACCCATCCGTCGTTCGGACTGAGCCTCAAGGAGCCTGGCCTCTACGCCATCTCCGGCGTCGCCTATTCGGGCACCGGACGAATTTCCAAGGTCATGGTCTCGGCCGACGGCGGCAAGAGCTGGGGTGAGGCCGCGCTGCAGGGCCCAATCCACGAGAAGGCGTTCACGCGCTTTGTCATGCCGTGGCGCTGGGACGGCCAACCCGCGGTGCTGCAGAGCCGAGCCTATGACGACGGCGGCAACGTGCAGCCGCTGCGCGCGGAGTTCGTTGCTAAGCGAGGCGAGACCAGAAAGCCCCTGACCACGCCGCTGGCCTTCCCGAACCAGCACTACAACAGCATCACCAGCTGGGCCGTCGACAGCAAAGGGGAGATCAAACATGTCTATGCATAAGACGCTCGCTGCTCTCGCGCTTGCGCTGTCGTTCGGCACCGCGCCGGCATTCGCTCAGGGCTCCGGTCTCGGCAAGCCGATCTCGGAGGCCGACATCAAGCACTGGGACATCACGATATTGCCCGACGGCACCAACCTGCCGCCCGGCAGCGGGACGCCGGTTGAAGGCGCGAAAATCTACGCCGAGAAATGCTCGGCCTGCCATGGCGATGCCGGCAAAGGCGGCGTATTTCCCGCTTATCCGGCACTGGTCGGCGGCGCACCGCTGACCAACGGCATTGATACGGTCAAGACGATCGCCAATTATTATGCCTACGCAACGACCGTCTTCGACTATATCCGGCGCGGCATGCCCTACAACGCGCCGCGTTCGCTGGACGACCATGAAGTCTACGCGCTGACGGCCTACATTCTTTCGCTCAACAAACTGATCGGCGAAAACGACATCATGGACGCCAAGACCCTGCCGCAGGTGAAAATGCCGAACCGCGACAACTTCATCATGCCTTATCCGGACCGGATTTAACGACTCTCTTCCTCGCCGGATCGGGTAACGGCAGCCTCACGAAAGGCGCGACTGCCACCCAGTCGCGCATCATGCGGCAATGAACCTCGGTGCAGGTCGAAACGGTCTGCGCAATCATGGATGACCACGACGGAATGGCAGGCGTCGGACCGGAATCCATGGCAGCGTATATTCAAGGCCGCAACGTCAATCTCACCTTCCGGCCGCCGAACCGGGCGCCGGTTCGCGCGTTGAACGACTTTGACATCGATGTCGAGGAGAGCGAATTCCTTTCGATCGTCGGACCGTCCGGATGCGGCAAAAGCACGTTTCTGAATATCCTGCTCGGCCTGATCAAGCCGGACTCCGGCGACATCCTGATGCACGGCAAGCGAATCGCCGGTCCCGGCACCGACCGCGCGATGGTGTTCCAGGAATTCGGCCTGCTGCCGTGGCGAACGGTCAGAAACAATATCGAGCTCGGGCTCGAATTGAAAAAGGTGCCGCGCGACAAACGCCGCTCCGTCGCCGATCGGCTGATCGCTTTGGTCGGCCTTTCCGGCTTCGAAAGTCATTATCCGCACGAACTATCGGGCGGCATGAAACAACGCGTCGGCCTGGCGCGCGCGCTCGCAACCGATCCCGACGTTCTGCTGATGGATGAGCCGTTCGCCGCGCTTGACGCGCAAACGCGCGATCTGATGCAGGTCGAGTTGCTGCGCGTCTGGCGCGAAGCGCGCAAGACCGTACTTTTCGTGACTCACCAGATCGACGAGGCCATCTACCTCTCCGATCGCGTCATGGTGATGAGCAAGCGCCCCGGACGCGCCAAGAAGATATTCGCGATCAAACTGCCCCGGCCGCGGGACTACGAAATGCGGGTGACCGCAGAGTTTAACGACCTCAAGCTCGAAATCTGGAATACGCTCAAGGACGAAATCTCGGCATAAGCGATGGCAAAGGAATTCGCATATCGCGCGTCATTCGCGCAGCAGCATCGCAAAGTCCTGCTGGGCACGCTGGCGGTGGTGCTGTTCCTCGCCGCTTGGCAGGCCATTTTCCTCGTCGTTCCGTTCGATCCTTTGTTCATCAGCAAGCCGAGTTTGATTGCGGCGGGCTTTGTGGACCTGGTCCAGAGCGGCGAACTGGTTCACGACCTCGCCGTCAGCGCGGCTCCGTTCTTCTGCGGCCTGATCGCTGCCGCCGTCATCGGCGTCCCGCTCGGCATCGTGATGGGCTGGCGCGCGCGCGTGGGCTACGCCCTCGATCCG
>DATJYT010000027.1:0-7005 GCA_035499475.1 Xanthobacteraceae bacterium
CCGGCCTCGGTGTTGATGGTGACCGGAAACAGGACGAGCGAGATCACCACGATCACTTTCGACCAGATGCCAATGCCGAGCCAGAGAATGAACAGCGGCGCCAGCGCAATGGTCGGCGTGGCGTAGAGCCCGGAAATCCACGGCTGCAACGCCTGTTTCGCGGTCGCACTCGACGCCATGACAAGGCCAAGCGCGATGCCGAGAACGCTGGCAATCACGTAGCCGAGCGCAAACTCGGCGGCGCTGACGCCGATGTGGCGCCAAAGCTGCCCGGTGACCGCGAGATTGTAGATGGCGGCGATGATCTGCGAAGGTGCCGCGAGAAACAGCGCATTGGCGACGAGAACGCGGCTTATCAATTCCCAAAGCAAGAGCCCGCCAACGACTGAGAGCGTTGCCGCAAGATAGCGGCGCCGCAACGCGCCGAAAAACTGCCGCGGGGCGGAAGCTTCCGCCGATCGCGCTTCCAGCGGACTCACGGCCTTGACGCCTTCGCTCGTTGCACTCATTCCGACCGACCGCCCGTCACTCGGTTGCTAGTCATCCGTCACCTGGCTCACACCCGGTAGCAGAAGACGCTCGATCGAGAAATCCGGCGGAATGTCGCCAAGCTGACGCAGGGCGTCAACGATGCTG
Organism: Xanthobacteraceae bacterium; assembly: GCA_035499475.1. Taxonomy (GTDB): domain Bacteria; phylum Pseudomonadota; class Alphaproteobacteria; order Rhizobiales; family Xanthobacteraceae; genus BOG-931. Next base: position 637 of record DATJYT010000027.1, read on the forward strand.
CCGAGCTTGCGCTTCGAGATTTTGCCAGTCGGCTCGAACAGGTTCTTGTCGTGCAGAAAATCGTACGCTTTCTCGACCTCCGCCTGCTTCAAATGGCTGGTCGCCACCATGCTCCCGACGACGGCCTCGCGATGAGCCGGGTCCATGAACCAGGCAACGCCCTGCGTATAGGCGGCGAGCAGGTGTTTAACGACGTCCGGGTTGGCAGCCGCCCAGGCGCGGTTCACGGCCATGCCGGCGAACGGCATGTCGGGCAGATAGTCGAAGGTAAAGCCCAGATTCGTGAAGCCGGCAGACTCGGCGTAGAAATTGAACGGCGTCGTCAGCAGCGCGGCATCGACCGCGCCGGACTGCAAGGCGGAGAAGCGCGCGCTGGTCGCGCCGGCGAACACTTCGTCATAATCGTTGGGCTTGACGCCTTTGGCCGCGATCATGCGCTCAGCGTAGATGCGCGTGATGTCCTTGGCGCCACCGACAATGATGGTTTTGCCCTTGAGATCGGCCATGCTCTTGATCGCCGGCTTGGCCAGGAGCGCGTAGGGCGGCGCCTGAATGACGATGCGGACAAGCGCGAGCGGCGCGCCCTGGACGATGGCGCGCACCGGATCGACCAGGCCGGCGCTCGCGGCCACGTCATAGGCGCCGGCCGCGAGCTGCTGGATGACCGATGCGTTCGACTGCGCGAACACCACATCGATCTTGAGACCGGCCGCGTCGAAATAGCCGTTTTGGATCGCGATCTGCAGCGGCCACAGGCTGGTCGAGGTAGCGTCGACCGAACCCACATGAACGGTATCGGTTGCGCACGCCGGGGCCGTCGATGCGAGCGCCCCGACCAGCAGCAACGGAAGCAGAAACGATCGACGCGTCATCGCCATGAGTCGTCTCCGATGGTCGCTTTCGTTCAACGGGTCCCGGCCTGCGCGCGATAATGGCGTGCAATCTCCGTGCCGGTCGTTTTCCAGACGCGCCCGTGCCGGCCGATATAACGCAGCGCCTCGTCGAAGGCGTCGACGCGGTGTGGCACGCCGGTGAGATAGGGATGGATCGCAATCGCCATGACGCGGCCGGATTGCGCCCCTTCACGATAAAGCACATCGAACTGGCGGCAGATCATGTCGCGGAACTGCTCGGCGGTACGATTGAATCTTTCGAATGCCGGCTTGTCGTTGATCTCGTGAGAATAGGGCACGCTGACCAGCGTTCGGCCGCCATCGAGCGTCATGATGTAGGGCTGGTCGTCGTTGGTCCAGTCGCAGACATAATCGCAGCCTTCGCCAGCAAGGTGATCGAGCGTATCCCAGGTCTCCTGGAGCCCCGAGCCGAGCCAGCCGCGCGGCCGGGCGCCCGTCGCCTTCTCGATGGTCGCAAGCGCGTTCTTGATGATGCGCTGCTCTTCCCCCGGCGCCGCCGCATTGAGTCGACGGGTATTACTTTCGCAATGACCCATCCATTCCCAATCACGCTTGTTGCCTTCCTCGATGATTTGCGGATGTTCGGCGCACAATTCGCTGTTGAGCGCGACCGTCGCACGAATGCCGTGACGTTCGAGCACCTCCATCAGCCGGAATACGCCGACGCGGTTGCCGTAGTCGCGCGACGACCAGGTCGGAACGTCGGGCACCGGCGCCCCGGTACCGCCCGCGCCTTGCGGCACTTTCTCGTCGAGCGCGAAGAACTCGATATTGGGAATGACCCAGAGCGCTACATGGGCGCCGCCCGGCCATTGCAACGGAGGACGATGGATGATCGGCGAATAGGGAAACGGACCGTAGCGGCCGGGCTTCATGTCAGCTTGCCTTCTTGACGGCAGAGACGGCGCTCAAAATCATCGCTCATGACCTGCGCTCCTCGGCCCACGATAATACAATTCCAGTGGGTCAGAACCTGCGCCGGGGTCGCAACCGCGCATGGGCGACAGCCCCCTGAAACCGGCGATCGGAGAGATCTTGGACCGGTAGGGCGATCCGCCACACGATTTTCGGCCTAATCGCATTTCCGCCGTCCCGTTGCCGTGGTCCGGCCTCGCAGAATTGCGATTTCTCATTCGAATTGGAATTGATAGACTTATCGTACCGGGTCGTCGTCAATTCGCCGTAAGCGTCCAGTCGACACCCAAGAATTCAATGCGGGAGAGACGAGCATGGTGGCTCTTTCAGTCAACGGCAAATCCTACAACGTCGATGTTGAGTCCGACACGCCACTGTTGTGGGTGTTGCGCGACACGATCGGACTCACCGGCACCAAATACGGTTGCGGCATCGCCCAGTGCGGCGCCTGCACGGTGCATATCGACGGCGTCGCTACGCGCTCGTGCCAGGTCCCGGTCGGCACCGTAGGCGCCAAGAACATAACGACCATCGAAGCGCTGGCGCAGGACGGCAAGCTGCATGCGGTGCAGAAGGCCTGGCTCGATCTCGATGTGCCGCAGTGCGGCTACTGCCAGAGCGGCATGATTATGGCCGCCGTCTCGCTGCTCAAACAAAATCCGAAACCGACCGATGCTGATATCGACGCGGCAATGACCAATATCTGCCGTTGCGGTACCTATCAGCGTATCCGCGCCGCGATCCATACTGCGGCCAACGCTTGAGGGAGAGCGCAACCATGACACACATGCCCAAAATCAATCGGCGCTCCTTCATCATCAACGTCGCCGCAGCCGGCGCCGGACTGACGCTCGGCATCAAGCTGCCGTTCGCAACCGATGAGGCCCGCGCGGCTGACGTCATTCGCGCCGCCGACGGCTCACCTGAAATCGACGCCTGGGTGGTGATCCGCCCCGACGACACCGTCGTTATCCGCGTCGCCCGCTCGGAAATGGGCCAGGGCACCATGACCGGTCTCGCCCAGCTCGTCGCCGAAGAACTCGGCTGCGACTGGTCCAAAGTCACGACCGAATTCCCGACGCCCGGCCAGAACGTCGCGCGTAAACGCGTGTGGGGCGATTTCTCCACCGGCGGCAGCCATGGCATCCGCGACTCGCACGAATATGTCCGCAAGGGCGGCGCAGCGGCACGCATCATGCTCATCCAGGCCGCCGCTGCGGCCTGGAATGTGCCGGCAGCGGAATGCACCGCCGCCAACAGCGTGATCACCCACAAGGCGTCGAACCGCACCGTCACCTTCGGCAAGGTGGCGGAGGCAGCCGCCAAGCTCGATCCTCCCAAGGATATCCCGCTCAAGGATCCGAAGGACTGGACCATCGCCGGCAAGCCGCTGAAGCGGCTCGACACGCCGGACAAGATCGTCGGCAAGACCGTTTTCGGCATCGATACGCGGATGCCCGGAATGCTCTACGCGGCGATCAGCGCGTGCCCGGTGTTCGGCGGCAAGCTGCAAAGCTACGACGAAGCCAGCATCCAGGACATGAAGGGCGTCAAGAAGGTCGTGAAAGTCGGCAACAACGCCGTCGCGGTGGTCGCCGATTCCTGGTGGCGCGCGAAGAAAGCGCTCGAAGCCATGACCATCGCCTGGGACAACGGCGAAAACGCCAAGGTCAGCAGCGCCACGATCGCAAACTTCCTCAAGGACGGCCTCGAGGCCGAGCAGGCCTTCGTCGGCAACAAGGCCGGAGACGCGAAGGGTGCGCTTGCCGGCGCAGCGAAAGTCATCGAAGCGACCTACTCGTATCCCTATCAGAACCACGCGCCGTTGGAGCCGATGAACGCCACGGCGCTCTACAAGCCCGACCGCTGCGAGGTGTGGTGCTCGACGCAGAACGGCGAAGCCGCGCTTGCGGCAACCTCGGAAGCGTCCGGCCTGCCGGTCGCCCAATGCGACGTCCACAAGACGTTTCTGGGTGGTGGCTTCGGCCGCCGCGGCCAGACCGACTTCGTGCGCCAGGCCGTCGCCATCGCCAAGGAGCTACCGGGCACGCCGGTGAAGCTCCTGTGGTCGCGCGAAGAAGACATGACGCACTGCTTCTATCACCCGATCACGCAGTGCAAGATGACGGCGGGCTTCGACGCCAACAAGAACCTGATCGCTCTGCACATGCGCGTTTCAGGTCAGTCGATCCTGGCGACGGTGTTCCCCGGACGCATGGACAAGGACGGCCGAGACCCGGTTGTTTTCCAGGGCCTCAACCCCGGCGGACCGGAGGGCGCGTTCGGCTACGACATTCCGAACCTTCTGATCGACCATGCCATGCGCAACCCGTCGGTGCCCGCCGGCTTCTGGCGCGGTGTCAACACCAACCACAATGCGATCTATGTCGAGACCTTCATGGACCAGTTGGCCCATGAGATCGGCGAAGACCCGCTGGCGTTCCGCCTCAAATACCTCAAGCCCAAGCATGCCGCCGTGCTCAAGGCGGTGGCGGACAAAGCGGGCTACGGCACGCCGGCGCCGCAAGGCGTCTATCGCGGCCTCGCGCAGATCATGGGCTTCGGCAGCTATGTGGCGGCCTGCGCCGAAGTCTCGGTGAAGGACGGCCAGGTCAAGATCCACCGCATCGTCGGCGGCACCAATTCCGGCCACGCCGCCAATCCCGAGCTGATCGCGCGGCAGGTGGAAGGCTCGTTCGTCTACGGGCTCTCGGCGATGATGTACGGCGCGTGCACCGTGCGTGGCGGCCACATCGAGCAGAGGAACTTCGACACCTATCAGGTGATGCGCATCGACGAGATGCCGAAGGTCGAAGCCATCGTCATGCCCGACGGCGAGTTCTGGGGCGGCGTCGGCGAGCCGACGATCGCGGTTGCGGCGCCTGCCGTGCTCAACGCCATCGCGGCGGCGACCGGCAAACGCATTCGCAACTTCCCGCTCAAGGACAACGACCTGAGCGCCGCCTAGGCGGTATCGGCGGCGGCGCTCCCCGGCGCCGCCGTCATGATGACGTGATGACGGCAAAACGCACGGCAAGAACGCGCCGACACGTTCTGCGCGGGGCTGGAAGCACCGCCGTCGCCGCGCTGTGGCCGCGCATCCTTCGCGCCCAGACGGCGCCGCGCGTGGTGGTCGTGGGCGGCGGCTTCGCCGGGGCAAGTTGTGCGCGGGCCTTGCGCCAGGCCAACAGCCACATCGCGGTTACGCTGGTCGAGGCGAGGCGCACCTACACCGCGCCGCCCATGAGCAATGGCGTGCTCGCCGGGCTGCGCGATCTCGCCAGCCAGCAATTCGGCTATGACAAGATCGCAGCGTCCGGCATCAAGGTCGCGTTTGCCAACGCGACCGCAGTCGATCCCCAGGCGCGCAACGTGACGCTCTCGACCGGGGACAAGCTGCCCTATGACAGATTGGTGCTGGCGCCCGGCATTGCTTTGCGCTTCGACGCACTGCAGGGCTACAGCGAAGCCGCCGCGACGCAGGCGCCGCACGCCTGGACGGCCGACGCCGCGCAACTCGCGTTGCTCAAGAGCCAGATCGAGGCGATGGACAACGGCGGCACGGTGGCGATCGTCGCGCCGGCCAATCCGTCGCGCTGCCCGCCCGGACCCTATGAGCGCGCCAGCCTGATCGCGCATTTCCTGAAAAGCAAGAAGCCGCGCTCCAAGCTCATCATCCTCGATTCCAAAGACACCTTCACCATGCAGCAGCTTTTCCTGAAGGCGTGGAAGGAGATTTATCCTGACATGATCGAATGGAAGTCGCCGTCGTCGGGCGGCAATGCCACGTCGATCGACGTGAAGAAGAAGTCCATCGAGACCGACTTCGACAACTACGACTACGCCGTCGCCAATGTCATTCCGGCGCAAAAGGCCGGCGCGATCGCGGCGATTGCGGGCGCGGCCGACCGTACCGGCTGGTGCCCGGTCGACCCAGTGACGTTTGAATCCTTGCAGCAGAAAAACATTCACGTCATCGGTGACGCCGCGATTGCCGGCGCCATGCCGAAGTCGGCTTTTTCCGGCGCCATCGAGGGCAAGCTCTGCGCCGCCGCCATGGCGCGCCTCTTCGCCGGCGAAGCGCCGGCCGCGGCAAACTTGGCGAGCAATTGCTACAGCGTCGTCGCGCCCGGCTATGCCATTTCAATCACCGGTTCGTTCCAGCCGGTCGATGGCGAATACACGGAAGTCGACCACTCCATCCAATCTAGTCCGCTCGACGCGCCGCCGTCGCTGCGCGCCGAGGAGGCCAAGGCCGCCGAGGCGTGGTTCCGCACCGCGACAACCGAGATTTTCGGCTGAGGAAAAGAAGCTCGTGGGTCACGATGACCGCCATCACGCCCCTTGCATCGCGCTTCTGCTCGTCGAACTGTTCGTCACTGCATCGACCGCAAAGGCGGAGCTCGCCCCCTACACCATCGTCGGTGACGCGATTCCGGCATCGCTCACCGGCGCGAAAGGCGACCCCACGCGCGGGCGCGCGATCGTCGCGAATCACAATCTTGGCCTGTGTCTGCTGTGTCACTCCGGACCGTTCCCC
>DATJYT010000028.1:0-10880 GCA_035499475.1 Xanthobacteraceae bacterium
CCATAGTCGAGGGCGTATTGGCGCATCAAAGCGAGCAGCGCCGCCTTCGGCACGCCGTAGGGGCCGAAATTCGGGCCCGGATTGACCGCCTGCTTGGAGACATTGAATAGCAGGCAGCCGCCGGTGCCCTGCGCCAGCATGATTTTGATGGCGGCCTGCGCCACGCGCTGGTGGCCGTAGAAATTGAGCTCGAAGCTCTTGCGCATCACCTCTTCATCGACCTCGCCGATGCGGCCTTGCCAAGCCGCGCCGGCATTGGAGACGACGATGTCGATGCCGCCGAAATGGCCGACGATTGCATCGAATGCCGCATGCACGGACGTGCGCTGCGTCACGTCGCAAACCACCGGCAGCGCCGACGGCCCGATCGCTTTGGCCTGCTCGCTCGCGGCGGCGAAATTCACGTCCAGCAGGGCGACTTCGGCTCCCGCCGCCGCGAAGGCGCGCGCGGTGGCTGCGCCGATCGCGCCCGCCGCGCCGGTGATGGCGGCAATTTGTCCGGCCAGCGGCAATTCCTTGCGCGCGCCGAGCTTGGCCTGCTCCAACGGCCAGTATTCGCAATCGAACATCTCGGCCTCGGAGATCGACTCGAAGCGGCCGATCGCTTCGGCGTCGCTGACGCCTTCGGCCCACACTTGCGCGATGTCGGCGGCGATCACCGCGTCCTGCTTGGAACGGCCGAGACCGAACAGGCCGAGCGCGGGCACGAGGGCGACGCGGGGCAGGGGATCAAGTTCGCGCTTGATGCCGCCGGCGCGCGCATTGTTGCGCGCGAAGTATTGGTGATAGCGCGCGGCGAACCGGGCCGCCGCCTCATGCGCGGTGCGCTTGAACTCGTCGTGCCTGCCGCTCTCGGCAGAAGGCAAGAGCAGCGGCCAGTTCTTGGTGCGAATGGTGTGATCGGGCGTCATCACGCCAAGCTGGCTGATGCGGCCCAAATCCTTGCCGTTGACGAAGTTCAGCACCGCGTCGCTGGCGCGGAACTCGAGAATAAGCCGCCGCCAGGCGCCTTCGATGCCGGCGATTGCCTCGCTGCAGGCGCCGCGCACGATCGGCGCGACCTCAGCGAGTGCGGCGTGGTTGGCACGCGCCGGCGCCGTCACCGCGACCGTCTTGCGGTGCCGCGCAATGAACTCCTCGGCGAGCGTGACCAGTTCGATCATGCGCTCGTAGGTCTCGCGTGCGCTCTCGCCGAAGCTGACGATGCCGTGCTTGCTCAAGATCAAGCCCTGGCGCGGGTGAGCGCGCTCGAAGACCTCGATCGCCTTTTTCGCCAAGCCGAACCCCGGCATCAGATAGGGCACGAAGCCGGCGCGCCCGTCATAGACTTCGGCGCATTTCTTTTCACCGTCGGGCTGATCGATCAGGCTGAGCACCGCGGTGGCATGGGTGTGATCGATGAATTTGTGCGGCAGGAAGGCGTGCAGCATGATCTCGACGGACGGATTGGCCGCCGTCGGCTCGATAAGATTGGCGCGCTCGATCTGCACCAGCTCATCGTCTTCGATGCCGGCGATGGAACGAAGCTGGCGCAGCGGGGCAAGCCGCACCGCAGGCATTCCGGCCGCTTCGATTTTCGCCATGTCGGCGCCGGTCGCCTTGACGCGCAACACTTCGACATCTTCGCCGAGGCGGTCGCGCATCGCGCATTTCATCGACGTGTTGCCGCCGCCGTGGAGCACGAGCTTCCGATCGCGACCGAGCAGCCGCGTCGTGTAGAGCCGCAGCGCCAGGTCGCGGTCGATGCCCGATTGAGCGGCTTGAGCGACGGCCGCCTCGGCATCGCGATCGGCCCAGGCGCTTTTCATGAACGCGCGATCCGGAAAAGCGGGAGCCGATTTTCCGCGCGGATCATGCGCCCACCCGATTTCAGCCGCCCGCGAAGCGGCGAGACCACCATCCGGTTTTGCGCGGACGATCGGCTTCATCGGTCGCCGATGTTTCGCTGACCACCGGCTCGGGCGCGGGGATTGCCGGCGGCGCCGGCTGGGACGCCGTTGCGGCAACCTCGTCGTTGCTGCCGATTGGCGCCGGTTCCCGCACCGTCGAGCGGCGTCGCGGCGGCTCCGCCTCGGCCGCAGGCGCAAAGGATTGTGCCGGCTGTTCCGGCTCCCGCTCCGGGATGCTTGGGCGCGGCGCGGCATCCAAGTCCGCTACAGCCTCGTTGAGCTCGCTTTCGGCCGGCGGGGGCAACGTCGCTTCTTCGCCGGGCGCGAACGAATGCTGCGGCGCCTGCTCTTCGCGGTCTTCGCCGCCATGCATGGGCTCGCCGTTGCGCTCGTGCCGATTGCGCCTGCCGCCGCGACGGCCGCGCCGCCGGCGCCGGCGTTCGCCATCGCGTTGCGGCTCGTTGCGGTTCTCACGATCTGCGGGCTCGCCTTGAGCCATTTCGCCGTAGGGCTCGGCGGCTTCCTCCTCGCCGGGCCCTTCGTCTTCGGCTTCGGCAAAGGGTTCGCCGGTCGATTCAGCCGGCGCCGCGTGGTCGGGTGCATGCCCGCCGTGCTCGGCGCCGCCGTTACGGCCGCGCCGCCGTCTTCGCCGCCGGCGCCGATGGTTGTCTTCGCCTTGTTCGCGCGGTGCGCCGATCTCTTCCGTCTCGGATTCTTCCGCCGTCGCTTCCAGCGGCTCGGCATCCTCTTCCTCGACCGCACTCGCGTCTTCAAGATTGTCGTCGTCCTCAAGCGGTGCAGTGACGGCTTGCGCCCGCTCGGCGATAGCCTTGGCGGCCTCGGCCGAATGCACCAGCTCGCCGCGCTCGATGACGAAGGCCTGCGGCGCGGCGACGGTGTCGTCGGCGACGATCGTGATGGTGATGGCAAAGCGCTCCTCGAGCGAGCGCAAATGCGCACGTTTCTGATTGAGCACGTAGGCCGCCACGTCGCGTCGCGTCCGGGCGATGAGATTGTGGGTGCCGCCGCGCATGAGCTGCTCCTCGAGCGCGCGCAGCACCTGCAAGGCGAGCGACGACACCGAACGCACGTGACCGCTGCCCCCGCAATAGGGACACTTCTCGGTGGAGCTCTCGAGCACGCTGGTGCGGATGCGCTGGCGCGACATTTCGAGCAGGCCGAAATGCGAAATGCGGCCGACCTGGATGCGCGCGCGATCGTGCTTGAGACATTCCTTCAAGCGTCTTTCGACGGCGCGGTTGTTGCGCTTCTCGTCCATATCGATGAAGTCGATGACGATCAGGCCAGCGAGGTCGCGCAGCCGAAGCTGCCGGGCGATTTCGTCGGAGGCCTCCAGGTTGGTCTTGAGCGCGGTGTCCTCGATGTGATGCTCGCGCGTGGCGCGGCCGGAATTGACATCGATGGCGACCAGCGCTTCCGCCTGGTTGAGCACGATGTAGCCGCCCGAGCGCAGTTGCACGACGGGCGAGAACATGGCGTCGAGCTGGCTTTCGACGCCGTAGCGCGAAAGCAGCGGCTGGGTGTCGGCGTAGAGCTTCACGTCCTTGGCATGGCTCGGCATGAGCATGCGCATGAAGTCTTTGGCTTCATGATAGGCGTCGGGTCCCGCCACCACGACTTCGTCGATGTCCTTGTTGTAAAGATCGCGGATCGAGCGCTTGACCAGCGAACCTTCCTCGTAGACGAGCTTGGGTGCGGTGGATTTCAGCGTCAGGTCGCGCACGGTCTCCCACAGCCGCAGCAGATATTCGAAATCGCGCTTGATTTCGTTCTTGGTGCGGCTCGCGCCCGCGGTGCGCAGGATCACGCCCATCCCCTCGGGCACTTCAAGGTCTGCCGCCGCCTCCTTGAGGCGGGCGCGATCTTCGGCGTTGGTGATCTTGCGGCTGATGCCGCCGCCGCGTGCGGTATTCGGCATCAGCACCGAGTAACGGCCGGCCAGCGACAGATAGGTCGTCAGCGCCGCCCCCTTGGTGCCGCGTTCTTCCTTGACCACCTGCACCAGCATCACCTGCCGGCGCTTGATGACCTCCTGGATCTTGTATTGACGGCGATAGCGGGGCGCGCGGTCGGGGACTTCCTCGAGTGCATCGGCGCCTCCGACGGACTCTACGACCTCTTCTTCTTCGCCATTGTCGTCGTGATCGTGGTGCTCGGCGTTTTCGCCGGCCGCGCCATGATCGCCGTCGGCCGCGGCGGCATGGTCCGCGCTTTCATCGCCGCCGGCATGCGGAGCCTCCGATTCGGCGGCGGCTTCCTCATGCGCCGCGGCGCTGGCCTCGGCTTCCATCGCGCGAGGCTCATCGGCGTCTGCATCGGCGGGCGAGGGTTCCCATTGCGTTGCCGGAGAGGAGCTTGGCTCGGTCTCCTCATGTTCAACATGCGCCGCTTCCCCGCCGGAATATGTCTCGGGCTGCGCGTCCGCCGCACCCGGCTGCTCTTCAACACTCGTCGGGGCGAACTCTTGCGGCGTCTGCGCCGAAGGCTCGTCCGGCGCTTGTTCCGCCGCGCCATGCCCGGCCTCCGATTCGGACGGCTCGGTGAACTCGCTGCGCCTCACGTCGCCGCGGCGGCCGGCGGAGCGGCCGGAATGGTGACGGCCGCGGGAACGCCGATCGATTTCATCGTCGGCCGCGCGCTGGGCGCGTTCTTCCTCGTCGATCAGGGCCTGCCGGTCGGCGACCGGAATTTGATAATAATCGGGATGAATTTCGCTGAAGGCGAGGAAGCCGTGGCGATTGCCGCCGTAGTCGATGAAGGCGGCCTGCAGCGACGGCTCAACGCGCGTCACTTTCGCCAGATAGATATTGCCGCGAAGCTGTTTACGTTGCGCAGACTCGAAGTCGAATTCCTCGACGCGATTGCCGCGCAAGACGACCACCCGGGTCTCCTCGGGATGGGTCGCGTCGATGAGCATTTTGTTGGCCATTGGCTAATCTCATGATGGACAGCCCGCCGTTCGCTCCGCGCCGCATCGGCGTTGGGGAACGGGCGGCCGCCCGATTGTCGGTGAAAGGGACGGATCGGAAATCACGAGCGCGGCAATCGGGAACCGTCGTCGAGCCGGCGGGCGCCGCATGAACGCTGCCGCTTCGGCCGGATCGGACCCCGACGTCCATCTGGAAGGCTTGCTTCCGGAGGTATTGCGCCTCGAACATGAACTCCAAACCGCAATGGGGCGACAGCGCTTGGCGCCGCCGCGATTTCGTCTGCCTACGGTATCGCCACAATGCGATCCCCGCAGCGTTCCCGCTGCTGGCACGCGCATCGCACGCGAGGCTCCCGCTGTCCTCTCTTCCGAGGGTATCGGCGTCGCTTACTCGTTCCGCCGTTGTCAGCGCCGTATGCCCTTTTGCAAACCTGGCGCCGAAGGGGTTCGAAAGCGGCGTCTGCCGTGGCCCCCTCTTGGGGAACCAATCCCGGCGGACGTGCCGGATGCCCTAACGCGACACAACCGGAACCTGTCACCGTCAGCACGTCCTTCTTACGGCCCCCGGTGGGGAATTGGCAAGCCGACTGTGGGTTTTGGCTGAAGGATCGGTTGTTCCACGGCGCCAGGGGCGGCCTGTTAACCCATTTAATTTTCGATTAACCACGCATCCCTAATGGAGTAAGAGGGGCGCGACGGGGTTCGAACCGATGGCTGTCCGGGCGGCTGGCTGGGCTTTTCTCGGTGCGCTCTTCGTAGGGTCGGCCGCCTGGGCGGCCGGGCCGGTGCCCGCGACAACTCAGGGCGACTCATTTCCCATAGCGACCGCGGTGCGGCTCGGCGGCGACGAAGCCCAGACGCGTTTCGTCATGGACATCAGCCGGACCATTGACCTGCACGCATTCACCCTTGCCGATCCCTACCGGGTCGTCCTCGACATTCCCGAAGTCACCTTCCAGCTTCCGCCCAATGCGGGAGAAACCGGCCGCGGGCTGGTCAAGGCGTTCCGCTTCGGACTGATGATGCCGGGCGGTTCGCGCATGGTGTTCGACTTGGCGAAGCCCGCACGTATCGACAAGGCCTATGTCATCGACCCCGCGGACGGCGCGCCGGCGCGGCTTGTGATCGATTTCGCCGCCACGGATCGCGATAGTTTTCTGAGGAAAGTGGCGCTCGACAACAAGGTGGCGCGCACGGAGGTTCCCGCGGCTCCCCAGCCGGATACCGCCACCGGCGATTCTCGCCCATTGGTGGTGCTCGATCCCGGTCACGGCGGCATCGACACCGGCACAAAGTCGCCGGCGGGCGATTTGGAGAAGGACATCGTGCTGGACTTCGCACAGCGCCTGCGCGACCGCCTCGACAAGGCCGGCAAATACCGCGTGCTGATGACCCGCACCGACGACACTTTCGTACCGCTCGCCGAACGTGTGCAGATCGCGCGCAACGCCGGCGCCGCGCTGTTCGTCTCGATCCACGCCGATTCGCTGCCGCGCCGCGAGGGCGACGCCCAAGGCGCGACCGTCTACACGCTGTCGGATACGGCAACCGATTCGGAATCGGCCCGCTTGGCCGAGCAGGAGAACCGCGCCGACGTCATCGCTGGCGTCAATCTTAAGTCCGAGCCCGACGATGTCGCCGGCATTCTAATCGATCTCGCCCAACGCGAAACCAAGACGTTTTCCATGCAATTCGCCCACAAGCTGGTGGGCGATCTCAAGGGTGCGACGCGGCTGCACAAGACGCCGCTTAAATCGGCCGGATTCCGCGTGCTGAAAGCGCCCGATGTGCCGTCGGTTCTGATCGAACTCGGCTATGTGTCGAACAAGGAGGACCTGCGTTCGCTGCTTTCCGATACCTGGCGCGACCGTACTGCCGACAGCATCGCCCGCGCCATCGATGGCTATTTTACCACCCATATTGCGGGCAACCGAACCGGCTCGAATTGAGGTCCGGATGGGACATCGCGGCTGCCGCAACGGCCTCAGTTTGAACAAAAAACCGGGCCACCACGAGCAATGGGCGTGAAGGTGGCTGGCAGCTTGCGGTCAATCCTGTCAGAGTGCGCCTCGACCTCGTCGCCGAGGGTGAATCGGTCCGGCGTCGATGCCGGCCGAGACGGGGCGGAATGTTTCCGATGAAGTTGCTCCTGCGATTCCTGGGCTTTCTGTTCGCGGCTGGGACTATCCTTTTCGTCGTCGGCGTCGGCGCCGCAGCGGCCCTGATCTGGCATTTTTCCAAGGACTTGCCGGACTATTCGCAGCTTCAGAATTATGAACCACCGGTGATGACGCGGGTGCACGCGGCCGACGGTTCGCTGCTTGCCGAATATGCCAAGGAACGCCGTCTCTACCTGCCGATCCAGGCGATTCCCAAACTCGTCACCAACGCTTTCGTGGCGGCGGAGGACAAGAACTTCTACCAGCACCCCGGAATCGACATTCAGGGCATCCTGCGCGCCGGGATGCTTTACATTCAGAATTACGGCAGCAATCGCCGGCCTCAGGGCGCCTCGACCATCACCCAGCAGGTCGCCAAGAACTTCCTGCTGACCAACGAAGTATCCTTCGAGCGCAAGATCAAGGAGGCGCTGCTGGCGCTGAAGATCGAGCGTACCTACTCGAAGCAGAAGATCCTCGAACTCTATCTCAACGAAATCTATCTTGGCTTCGGCGCCTACGGCGTCGCTGCGGCGTCGCTGCTCTATTTCGACAAGTCCGTGCACGAGCTTTCGGTTGCGGAAGCCGCCTATCTCGCAGCGCTGCCGAAAGGCCCGAACAATTACAATCCGTTCCGCCGCCACGACGAGGCGGTTGCACGGCGCAATTACGTGATCGACCGCATGGTCGAGGACGGCTACATCACGGCCGCCGCCGGCGAAAAGGCGAAAAAGGAGCCGCTCGACGTCGCCGTGCGGCCGGCCGGCGCTCACACCTTCGCTGCCGAATATTTCACCGAGGAAGTGCGGCGCTACATTTTCGACAATTACGGCGAGAAGAAGCTCTACGAGGGCGGCCTCTCGGTGCGCACCACGCTTGACCCGAAATTGCAGGTGCTGGCGCGCCGGACCATGATCAACGGGCTCGTCAATTATGATGAAGCGCAGGGCTATCGCGGTCCTGTCACTAAGATCGACGTGAGCGGCGACTGGGGCGTCAAGCTCGCCGATGTGAAATCGCTTTCGGATGTCGATCCATGGCGCATGGCGGTGGTGCTCGACGTCAACGACCAATCGGCGCGCATCGGCTTGCAGCCGGCGCGCGATCCCGGCGGCAATGTCGTCAAGGCGCGCGAGATCGGCAACGTCCCGCTTGAAGGCGTGAAGTGGGCGAAGGCTGCGAGCGGCCCAGCTTCCGGCAAGCCGATCCAGCGTGTCAGCCAAGTGCTTTCGGCCGGCGATGTCGTCTATGTCGATCCCTTGCCGGGAACGCAGGGCCAATACCGGCTGCGTCAAATTCCGGAAATTTCCGGCGCCATGGTGGTGATGGATCCGCATACCGGTCGCGTGCTGGCGATGGTTGGCGGCTTCTCATTCGACCAGAGCCAATTCAATCGCGCGACGCAGGCGCTGCGGCAGCCGGGCTCCTCCTTCAAGCCGATCGTCTATGCGGCGGCCCTCGACAACGGCTACACGCCGTCCACCGTCGTGCTCGACGCGCCCATCGAAATCGACATGGGCGCGGGCGGCGGCATCTGGAGGCCGGAAAACTATGGCGGCAAGTTCTTCGGCCCATCGACGCTTCGTTTCGGCCTCGAACAGTCGCGCAACGTCATGACAGTGCGGCTCGCCCAGGACATCGGCATGCCGCTGATCGCCGAATATGCCAAGCGCTTTGGCGTCTATGACGAGCTGCCGCCCTATCTGTCCTACGCGCTCGGCGCCGGCGAAACGACCGTGCTGCGCATGGTCACCGCCTATTCGATGTTCGACAACGGCGGCAGGCGGGTGAAGCCGACGCTGATCGACCGCATTCAGGACCGTTACGGCCACACCATCTACAAGCACGACGAGCGTGAATGCCGCGGCTGCGATGCCGACAAGTGGGACAATCAGCCCGAGCCGACCCTGATCGACCACCGCGAGCAGGTGATCGATCCGATGACGGCCTATCAGATCACCTCGCTGATGGAAGGCGTCGTGCAGCGCGGCACCGCGACCGTGGTGCGCGAAGTCGGCAAGCCGATCGCCGGCAAGACCGGCACCACCAATGACGAGAAAGACGTCTGGTTCATTGGCTTTTCGCCGGATATCGTCTGCGGCGTCTACATGGGTTTCGACAAGCCGCGCCACATCGGCCGGCTCGCGACGGGGGGCCATATGGCGGCTCCGATCGTGAAGGATTTTCTCAAGGTCGCGCTCGCCGACAAGCCGCCAATTCCGTTCCGCGTGCCGCCCGGCATCAAACTCATTCGGGTCGATGCGAAGACCGGCATGCGCGCCGGGCCCGGCGATCCCAAGGCTATTCTGGAAGCATTCAAGCCCGGCACCGCTCCGCCCGACAACTATTCCGTCGCCGGCGCCGATGCGGCGGGTGGCGGCGGCGCCCCGATCTCGCCCGATGCCGCGGCCGGCGCGGTGCGGCCGGGGACCGGAGGGCTTTACTGACGACGGACGACAGAGGACGGACGACGGATGTCAGATGACGGAACTCGGAGACCGAAGTCCGAGGTCTTGAAATCCATCACCATAAATCCTTAATTCCGTCATCCGTCATCCGTCATCCGTCATCCGGTCCCATGCGCGCAGAAACCACAGCCATCGTCGAGGAGATCAAGCAGTCCGCCGGGCTGCTGAGGAGGCATCTTTGACGTCGACAAGGCGCGTGTGCGGCTTGCTGAGCTAAATCGGCAAGCGGAAGATCCCAATCTCTGGAACGACCCGCAGCGCGCCAGCCGCGTCATGCAGGAGCGTACCGCGCTCGATGACCAGCTCAACGCGCTCGCCCATATCGAACGGGAGCTCGACGATCAGGTGACGCTGATCGAGCTCGGCGAGGCCGAGAAGGATCAGACGGTCATCGCCGAAGCCGAAGCCGCTCTGCGCAAGCTCAAAACCGAAGTGTCGCGCCGCGAGCTTGAGGCGCTGCTTTCCGGCGAGGCCGACGCCAACGATTCCTATCTCGAAGTGCATGCCGGCGCTGGCGGCACCGAGAGCCAGGATTGGGCCTCGATGCTGCTGCGCATGTATACCCGCTGGGCCGAGCAGCACGGCTTCAAGGTCGACTTCATCGAGGAGACCCAGGGCGAGGAGGCCGGCATCAAGTCGGCCACCATCGAGATCAAGGGCCGCAATGCCTACGGCTGGCTCAAGACCGAGAACGGCGTGCATCGCCTCGTGCGCATTTCGCCGTTAGACGCCAATGCGCGCCGTCATACATCATTCGCCAGCGTCAACGTCTATCCGGTGGTCGACGATCGCATCAAGATCGACATAAAGGAAGCCGACGTGCGCGTCGACACCATGCGCTCCGGCGGCGCCGGCGGCCAGCACGTCAACAAGACGGAGTCGGCGATCCGGCTCACCCATATCCCGACCAACATCGTCGTCGTCTGCCAGAACGACCGCTCGCAGCACCGCAACCGCGCTCAGGCCTGGCAGATGCTGCGCGCCAAGCTCTACGAGGCCGAACTGAAGAAGCGTGAAGAGAAGGCCGCCGCCGATCAGGCCGCCAAGACCGACATCGGCTGGGGCCACCAGATCCGCTCCTACGTGCTGCAGCCCTATCAGATGGTGAAGGACCTGCGCACCGGCGTCTCGACGTCCAATACCGGGGCGGTGCTCGATGGCGATATCGACCAGTTCACCGAAGCGGCGCTGGCGCAGAAGGCGTTCGGCACCGGGCCGGAGAAGGTCGAGGACGTGGAGTAGGGCCCGTCGCCACGACAATGCTCTCAGCCGACAGGGATTTCGAGCATCTTGCCGGCCAATGCGCCTTGAAACTGTGGCGAGGAGCGGAGTCGATGTGAATGGACGCGCAGCGGGCGCGTTCAATCCCGCACGTCGCCGCGCTGGTTGCGGGCGATATCAGGCTGCCCGAACA
>DATJYT010000029.1:0-8810 GCA_035499475.1 Xanthobacteraceae bacterium
CACCGGCGAGGTCGTCAGCGCCGAAGAGCTCGGCGGCGCCGACGTGCACGCCCGAAAATCCGGCGTCGCCGACTACTATGCCGAGAACGATCGCCACGCGCTGGCGCTCTGCCGCCAGATCGTCGCCGGCCTTAACACCAAGAAGTCGATCGACATCCCGCTCGCCAAAGCCGGCGAGCCGAAATACGACATCGCCGAGCTCGACGGCATCGTGTCGGTCGATCTCAAGAAGCAGTACGACGTGCGCGAGGTGATCGCGCGGCTGGTCGACGGCTCAGCGTTCGACGAGTTCAAGGCGCTTTACGGCACGACGCTGGTCGCCGGCTTCGCGCATATTCACGGCATCCCGGTCGGCATCCTCGGCAACAACGGCATCCTGTTCTCGGAAAGCGCGCTCAAGGCCTCCCATTTCGTCGAACTGTGCTGTCAGCGCCGCGTGCCGCTCCTGTTCCTGCAGAACATCGTCGGTTTCATCGTCGGGCGCGACTACGAAGCGCGCGGCATCGCCAAGGACGGCGCCAAGATGGTAATGGCAGTCGCCTGCGCGCAGGTGCCGAAAATCACCGTCATCATCGGCGGCTCCTACGGCGCCGGCAATTACGGCATGTGCGGCCGCGCCTACGGCCCGCGCTTTCTGTTCACCTGGCCGAACGCGCGCATCTCGGTGATGGGCGGCGAGCAGGCGGCGTCCGTGCTCGCGACCGTCAAGCGCGACGGCATCGAGGCCGAGGGCAAGACTTGGTCGGCGGCTGATGAGGAGAACTTCAAGCAATCGATCCGCGACCAGTACGAGGCCGAGGGCAATCCCTATTACGCCACCGCACGGCTCTGGGATGACGGCATCATCATGCCAGCCGAGACGCGCCGCGTGCTGGCGCTTTGCTTTTCGGCGGCGCTGAACGCGCCGATCCCGGAGACGCGGTTTGGGGTGTTTCGGATGTGACCGATCACTTACGCCGCTCGTGGTCTAATCGCCTTAAGCTTCGCGCCGATCGCACGTTTGCGCTCCATCAACTCGTAGTCGGTCTGCAGGCCGATAAGGAATCCCTCCGACATGCCGAAATAGCGCGCGAGACGAAGATCGGTGTCGGCCGTGATCGCACGCTTGCCAAGCACGATCTCGTTGATCCGACGCGGCGGCACGCCAATCGCGCGGGCAAGCGCGGTCTGCGACAGCTTCATCGGCTTAAGAAATTCCTCCACCAGGACGGCCCCTGGATGAGGATTTGCGAGTAAACGTTTCTTCATGACGTTTTTCTACGTGGCGCCTTTGGCAAGAAGCCAGCCCTTCGCTTCGCTTGATCTATTCGTACCCGCATGCCCGGGCCGCGCGGAATAGGTACGCCGCCAATGTGAATGGTGGCGCGACGAAACCATTCACTCGTGAGTTCTGGAATATCTTCGTAGTCCTCGGGCTTAAGGAGGCGTGCGTCCGCCCTCGCAATATCGATGCGAAGAAACGCGGATTTTGCCGCCGGCACTAAGGTTTTCTTCTTAGGAATCATCTGCGCTTCTTCAGGGTTTGCCCGCCAATCGTCATGGCCGGACTTGTTCCGGCCATCCACGTCTTTGTCACCTGATCGCCGCAAGACGTGGATGCCCGCAACGCGTGCGGGCATGACGGCCTCGTGCCGATATTGTACCGTCACTTCGTCACGAGTGAGGCGAAGCACCCATGCCCAAAACCATCGAGCACATCCACTGGCCCGACGCGCCGGATTTGTGGATGCCTTATGCGCCGGCGATCAAGGTGACGGGCGGAACGACGGTCTATCTCGCCGGCGTCACCGCGGCGCCGGTCTATCACCACCATCCGCATCGGCCCGAGGAGTTCGACGCCATGCCGCGCGACATGGCGGGGCAGGCGCGCGCGGCGCTGGAAAATCTCAAGCGCGGGCTGGAGGCCGTCGGCGCCACCTTCGCCGACGTCGTGACCGCCGATCGCTTCGTCACCGATCTTTCCGACCAGGACGCGCTTAACCGCGTCTGGGGCGAATATTTCCGCGACGCCAAGCCGGCGACCACCACGGTCCAGGTGGTGCGACTTGCCACCGATCCGCGCTGTATGGTTGAGATCAATGCGGTCGCCGTCATCGATTGAAAGGCAGCACGATGTCGAAAATGGATTTCAAGAACGCATTGATCGTGGGCGCCGGTTCGGGGCTCAGCGCTTCGCTGGCGCGGCTGTTTGCCAAGCAGGGCATGACGGTCGCGATGGCGGCGCGGACGGTCGACGATCTCGGTGCACTGACGAAGGAGATCGGCGGCAAGGCCTACGCCTGCGACGCGACCAAGCGCGCGGATGTGGCGAAACTGTTCGCCGATTTGGAAGCCGGCGGCGGCGCGCCCGATGTGGTCGTGTATAATGCGAGCTACCGCACGCGCGGTCCGTTCGTCGAGCTCGATCCGGCCGAAGTCGAGCGCACGCTTGCCGTCAGCGTCTTCGGCGGCTTTCTGGTGGCGCAGGAGGCGGTCAAGCGCATGCTGCCGCGCCAGCACGGCGCCGTGCTGTTCACCGGCGCCTCGGCAAGCGTGAAGGGCTATGCGCAATCGGCGCCGTTCGCCATGGGCAAGTTCGCGCTGCGCGGTTTGGCCCAGAGCATGGCGCGCGAGCTTTCCCCGCAGGGCATTCACGTCGGTCATGTGGTCGTCGACGGCGGCATCCGCAGCGCGCGGCGCGCCGACCCGCCGGAAAAGCCCGACAGCACGCTCGATCCAGACGCCATCGCGGAAAGCTACTTGCACCTGCTGCAGCAGCCGAAGAGCGCCTGGGCCTGGGAGATCGAGCTGAGGCCTTGGGTTGAGCGGTTCTAAAGTCGTGAGATTTTGAATCGGCGCGGGCGATCCGGTAAGACTGCCGGCATGCCGGGTGTTTTCGCCAGAGCTATTTTGCTCGCCGCTGCGCTCGTCGCGGCGGCGAGCGCGAATGCGCAAACGCGCCACCGGCGCGAGCCGCGGGAGACCGACAAGCCGGCGCCGCCACCCCCGCTCTCGGTGGACAAGCGTGACAGTTTGGTTCAAGCGCCCGGCGCCTTCACCGGCCGGCCCTACTGGCTCGCGCTCGCCCAGTGCGGCGGCCTCTATTTCAAACTCAACACCCTGTACGCCGCCGACGCGGTTCAGGCGCGCGTGGTCAAGCCCGATCCCAGGGCCACCGCCGACTACACGCGCAGGCTCACCGAGGCGATCAAGACCGCGAGCGTCTATTTCAACGGCGCCGAACGCATGCTGATGACCGACCGCGGCATCGAGCGGTCCGATGCGGTGCTTGTCTATAACGGACAGTCGGCGGCGGCGGGAGACCGGGTCAAGACGATCGATGCCGCGCTGGCGGCGACAAATGTTTGCCCGGCGCTCTATCAGGCCTGCCAAGAGGCCTTTCCCAAAGCGTGTAATGAGACGGTGGCGCCGACCGGCTAAGCGTCAGCGGGGCGACGCGACAATCAGGGAGAACCTCATGAAACCGACCATCGCCGCCTCGATCGCCGCGGTCGTGCTGTTGCCGGTATTGGCCGGCGCCCAAGAGAAATCCGCGCCGGCGCCGGCTAAAGATGCTCCGGCCGCCGAGGCGCCCGGCCAACCCGGCCTCGGCGAGATCATGACACTCCAGCAATTGCGCCACATCAAGCTCTGGTTCGCCGGTCGGGCCGGCAACTGGCCGCTCGCCGACTACGAGATCGGCGAACTGAACGAAGGTTTCGAGGACGTCGATAAATTGCTCGGAGGCGAGACGGTGGGCAAGGCGGTCGGCGCGCCGCTCAAGGCGCTGCAAAAGGCGATCGACGACAAGAACCGCAGCGCGTTCACGGCGGCGTTCGACAATCTCAGCGCCGGTTGCAACAGCTGCCATCGTTCGCTCGATCACGGCTTTATCGCGATCCAGCGTCCGACTTCGCTGCCCTACAGCAATCAGAACTTCGAGCCGCAGAAGTAGCCGCAGCGTTACTTCAGTGCCTTGTAGAAGCGCTCATCGTAGAGCGCGCCGGCGACCGGCATCAGCTTGGCGCGGAAGGCGCGCGTATGCTCCGCCATGGCATGCGCATCGGCGGCTTTCATCGTTGTCCATTCTTCGACCACGGTGAAGTGGTTGGAGCGGTTCGCCTGCTGCAGCACCTCGTAGGTGATGTTGCCCGGATCTTTCGCCGTGTCCGCGCTCATGGCCTTGAGCGAGACGACGGTATCGTCCTTGCCGGGCGGGATGACGTCGACATGAGTCACCACGTAGATCGCGCCGGCACGATCCTCGTTTTGGCCCTGACCGATAAAGAGCGCGCCGTTGACCCGTTGATCGTAGGGCGCGTTGGCGATCGCCTTGAGCTTGTCGCGAAATTGCGTCGTGGCTGCGGTTTGCTCGTGGGTATCGAGCGCGGTTTTGTCGCGCCATGCTTCGACGATGGCGAAGCGGTTCGGCCGTGCAATTTCCTGCAAGGCGTCAAAGCGCAAATTGCCGTCCTCCTTGCGGCTGGCATCGCGATAGCGTTGGAGGAGGGCGGCGCCCTGCGCTACGGCGTTCGGCATCACGTCGACATAAGTGGCGAGATAAACGGCACTGCCTTGCGCATGTGCAGAAGACTCGAATGTTGCCGTTGCGATGATCAGGCCGAGAACGAGCCAAAAAACCGAGCGCATGAAATCCTCCCCGCCGAATGTCGTCTCTTTGCACGATGGTAACGATGCGGCTTCGCCCGCGTCAACGCGCCGCGCCGGGGCGCGCGAACACACGGGTGGCACATTTCGCCACTACATTCATTTGCGTAGAGCACGGGCATTCTCGCGCTGCAACACGAGAGTTCCGTGCATGTTTGAATGCCGTTTGGAAAGTGGAGGCTCACCGATGACCTATCGCGTCTATTCCGGGCCGCGCGGCTCGCAGTCCATCTCGCCGTTGGAAAAGGATCGCCACCTGTTCAAGGAGTTCGGCGGGCTCGATGAAGCGATGAGCTGGGCGCGCCATATCAACGACAGCGGCCGCGTTGCCCTGCTGGTCGAAGGCGACGATGGCACGCGCTTGACCAAGCAACAGATCGTGACCGCGCTCAAGAGCCCCGAGGCGATCCGCTCGCGAGACGACGCCGCGTAGCAGACAAAGTCGCGGAGGCGGCGGCCGGCTGTTATTGCTGATCGATCCCGGGCACCGTCAGCAAGGATTTGATGGCGCGGCCGCGGATGTCATAGACGCGCGCATAGAGCACGCCATCGCGCTCGATGTCGAACAGGATCGGCGCGTCGAGCTTGGCGCAGTAGAACTCGCCCAACATCACGGCAAAGTCGGCGCCGTTGGGGTTCCATGTGGTTTCGTATTGCGGCCCGAGCGCGACTTTGACGGGCGGATGGGGGCCGCAGACGGCGACTGTCCACGCGCCGCGCGGCGGCGCCTCGCCGCGCTCAGCGATGAGCGCGCGCAATTGGCGCGATGCCTGGGTGAGCGACAGTCCCCAATAATCGAGCATGAAAAGCGGCCTCGCGCCGGCGGCGCCGCCGACGATGCGGTTGAAGTAGGTGTATTGGTACGGATGCAACCGCACCATCTCGACGACCGGTGACGCGAGGCCGGCGATGATGACGAGAATGAATGCGGCTATGGCCGCGGTTCCGAATCGTTCCAGCCGGCTCAGGATCCAGGCGCCGGCGATGCCGCCGAGCGCGGCGAAGGCCGGCAGCACAAAGACGAAGTGTCGTATGCCGTTGTACATGGCCGGCCGCGCCGCGACCGTGACCAGGATCGGCAGCATCGCGGCCAGCGCGACCGCAAACAGCGCGGTGCGGCGCCCGGCGCTGCCGCCGCGGCTTTCGCCGCCGAAAGCCACGACGATCGCACCCGCCGTCCCACAAAGTCCGAGTGCCAGAGTGAGGGCCGGAAGTTTCAAGGCGAAAAGCGTCGGCACATAGCTGCGCGGCATATCGACGACCGGTATCAACGCGCCGTCGAACAATTCGCGCCAGGGCTTTTCGAAAAAATTGGAGAAATATTCTACCGCGTGAAACGGATTGAACAGCGCGACGGCGCCCCAGGGCCAGACCAGGCCCATCACCAGATAGGCGAGGATGACGGCGGGAATGAAGGGAACGAGAAATGCACCGCATTCGCTCAGCGCCGACCTGAGCGTGGTCTCGCGTGATCTCACGGTAACGATCAACGCAAGCGACAGCGCGACGCCGACGACGGCGAAGCCGCCCATCACGCGCGAGCCGACGGCAAGGCCGACGCCGATGCCGCAAAGCGCAATGGTTGCCGGACTGGGGCGCGGAAATTCACCGAACGCGCGCACGATGCCCAGAAGTGCGATCGCCATGGCGGTCGCAAACGGCGCGTCCTTGGCGTTGATGAACATGTGGCCGTAGTAAAGTGGGCAGGCGGCGAGCAGCAGCAGCGCGATCAAACCGGCCCGGGGACCGCCCAGCCGCCGTCCCAGCCGCCAAGTGACGAAGAGGCCGACGAGACCGACGGCGGCGCCGACCAGCCGGCGCGTTGCAAACAAATCGAAGGGCAGGATTTTTGCCGACAGCGCGGCGAGGAGATCGAAGCCGCCGCCATACATGTAGAGGTTGACGAAGGACAGCGCGCGCTTGTCGGCAAAGCCCGAGGAATAAAGCGACACCAGAAGGTCGCCATATTGCGAATGCGTGTAATCGTCCCAGCCGAGACCGTAATCGCGGAACGTGAAGAGCACCGCGACCGCGACGACAGCCATCGCCGCGATGGCCACAGCGTCCAGCGGGCGCGCGCGATCACTCGCGTCCGCGGACAAGAGGGTCGGCTTCGTCACCGCGTATTGTAGCAATATGGACCCGGTCTCAGACGCGCTATTCGCTGCGCTGCCCAATCCATGCAGCGCAATCGCTGTGAGAACAATGTGTCAAATGCGCTGGCCTCGGGAGAGCGCCGCGCCGCCCCTCAAACCAGCGGGGCCGGTGGCCCCGCTTCCTGCGCTCACTCCCGGCTCCGCGCCTACTTCATGGCCGCTTCGTACATTTCGGCCACGTAATCCCAGTTGATGAGGCTCTCGAAGAACGCCTTGAGATAATCGGGCCGCCGGTTGCGATAATCGATATAGTAGGAATGTTCCCACACATCGCAGCCGAGAATGGGCTTGGCGCCGTGCACCAGCGGATTCTCGCCGTTCGGCGTCTTCGAGATGGCGATCTTGCCATCCTTGACCGCGAGCCAGCACCAGCCCGAACCGAATTGGGTGACACCGGCTTGGATGAAGTCCTCTTTCAGCTTCGCCAACGGGCCGATGTCGGAGGCGATCTGCTTTTCCAGCTTGCCCGGCAACTTGTCGCCGCCGCCGCCCTTCTTCATCCACTTCCAGAAGTGAATGTGGTTGTAGTGCTGCGCCGCGTTGTTGAAGAGGCCCGGGTTCTTGCCGAAGGTCCCCTTCAGCACTTCTTCGACCGACTTGTTTTCCCACTCCGTGCCTTTGGCGAGGTTGTTGCCGTTGGTCACATAGGCCGCGTGGTGCTTGTCATGGTGGAATTCGAGCGTCTCGCGCGACATGGATGGGGCAAGAGCGTCGTACGGATAGGGAAGTTCGGGCAGGGTGAATGCCATTGGGTCTACTCCTCAATGTGAAAACAAACCGCGCGCGCTTGCCGGGCAACCGCCGAGGGAGGGGAAAGTTTCCTTCTAGATAGGCCTATTATGGGGGTTTCGGCAACGGTACTCGGCGCGGCGGTCGGAACGGCGAAGCGGCTTGACCCACGGCCAAATACCGCGGGCCGCGACAGGTTAACCTAACAGCGGCAAAGCCGTCGTCGCAACCCAAACAGAGTCGGCCTTCGGACCCGCATCGGATATAATTCTTGCGCCGTGGGGACCGGGCGGCCAAAATGGCGCATAGTGAGGGCCTCCGGACACTCTGTCGGGTGGGGTACCGCTATGTATGTGTTCTTGTGGGTCTTGGGTGCAGCGACCAGCGTCGCCGGCATCGCCCTCGTGGCCTCGGGCGTATCGCTTCAGGACCATGTCTTTGATACGGCGACGATCACACCTGGCTTGGTTGCATTCATCGGCGGCCTCGTTCTGATCGGACTCGGGCTGGCGGTAAAGATCCTCAAACGGATCGAGCGGTCGCTGGCGGAGCGACCAATGCCGCGTACCGCGCGGCCCGATACAGCCGCCGTCGAGGAACGGGCCAATCAGCCGGCTCGCATTCCGTTCCCGCCGAAGCCGAAGGTGGAACGCCAGCCGCAACCTGCGCCGGTCGGCGCGGTTCCGGCCGCGCCACCGGGGGAGCCGGTTCACGAACAAACCCGCGAAGAAGTTCTGGTGCCGGCGCCGGTCGAGACAGCAACCCTGGCCGAAGCCAGCGCCGCCGCCGCGGTGCTGCCGCGCTTGCCGGTTCGCGCGGAAGCGGAAGCCGCGCCCGCGGTCAACGGTCATGCGCCCGGCCGCCTCAACGGTGGCACACCTGCCAAGGCAGCACCCCGTCTCGATGCGAATGCCCGCGCCGTTAAAGCGCCCATTCGCGACACCAAGACGGCGGCTTTTGAGTCGCTGTGGCCCAAAGGGCCGCGCGTCGGCCAAGCGCCGCCGCAGGCGCCAGGTCCCGCAGCAGTTCCGGCAGCAGCCCCGGTCGAGCCCGAGCTCCGCGTCGAGCCCCAGTTGGCGAGCGTAGTGGGGCAGCCGCAACCGCCTCAGCCGGCTCCGCCGCCGGTGGTCTCGCCGACGCCGGTCCCGATCTCAGTGCTCAAATCCGGCGTGGTCGACGGCATGGCCTATACGCTTTATTCGGACGGCTCGATCGAAGCCACGCTGCCGCAGGGCACGTTGCGATTCGGCTCGATTACCGAACTGCGCAATCACATCG
>DATJYT010000030.1:0-5427 GCA_035499475.1 Xanthobacteraceae bacterium
CCCTGCACGGGGAGGGCGCGATCCGCGCAAAGCGCGGATCAGGGTGGGGCCGTGCACGAGCGGCATCACTTCCCCACCCTGCTTGCTTCGCTCGCGTCCCTCCCGCTGCAGGGGAGGGAGGAGATCAAAACGGAATCGTGATGCCGTCGAGCGGCGCGTCGCAATTGACCAGATCGACGCGTTTCCATGCGATCATGATACGGCCGTCGGCCTGCACCAGGCGATGCAACGCCGTGCCGCCGAACAGGCGCTGCTGCTCGCGGCGGTATTCGATCATGGTGAATTTGGATCGCACGGTACAGCCCCACTCATTCCTCCCTCGCGTGCGGGGGAGGGTAGGGAGGGGGCCGCTGTCCTCGATCGTCACATTGCCGATCATGCGGCTTGTCCGCGAGCGCGGCTCCTGGGAATACATGCGCGGACTGGCGAGACGGCGCACGCGCGTCTCTAAAAGGCGGCGATCGTCGTAGATCAGCGACACGGTCTCGACCGGATCGGCCTGATCGGGCTCGCTCGGCACCCAGTACCAGGCGTCCGGCGTGAACAAAGCCAGCCAGTCGTCGAATTTTCCTTCATCGAGCAGCCGCGCCTCGTGCAGCAAAAACTGCTCGCAGCGGCGAATGTCGAGCGCCTGTTGCGCTGGCAAGCGCGCTGTCCTGACCAGATTGCGGACCGGCCGCCGGCGCGGCGCTGCCGGTTTGCGTGTCCGTTTCGGCTTTCGCGCCATCGGCTGCGTTCAGGACGCCGCCCGCAAACCTTGCTCGCTGCCGCCGGCGGAAGCGGGCAAAGCGGGCGCGGTCATATAGCCGACCCAGGCATCGAGCATGTTGCGGATATAGATCTCGCTGGTCGAGTTCTGGCCGCGCCGTCCGCCGTGGGCGTCGGGCCTATCGCTCGCGAGGCCGCGCCCGATCTCGATCCACTCGGCGCCGGCGCTGGAAAGCCCCATGCCGATGCGATTGTAGATTTCGAGGTCGTCGGTCAGCACCAGCGAGCCGGTGCCGTTGACGGTGTTGGCGAAGCTGATGGTGTTGCGGAACATCTGTTCCGGCGCGCCCTTGAGGCGGAAATTATAGGTGTGAACGACGGTGCGGTTGACCGCGACCGGATGCACCACGCGCAACTGCTGGAACTGACTCATGAACGAGAGGTTCGGATAGACGTTGCTGTTCCAGCGCCGCACTTCCAGCACGCGGCGCGTCTCCTCTCTGCCCTTCTTCTTCTCCATCGCGGCGATGTAGTCGCGAAACACCGGATCCTTGAGGGCGGCGACCAGCTTGGCGTCGTCATGATAGTCGCCGAGATAGGAATGGCCGTTGGCATAGGTCCAGATGCCGACCTGCGATTCCCAGAAACTGTACGGCGCGCCGTTCTGGCGCATCTGCCGGATGGCGATCTCACCGGAGCCGTCGGAATAAACCTCGTCCGATTGCTGCTGCGCGGCGTCGATCGAGGAGCGATGCGTGAACAACGGGTGCGCGGCGTCGCAGAGATTTTCGAGGTAAAGCTTCCAGTTGCCGTCATAGGCGTGCTTGAACACGCCGCCGGCGATCTCGATCTCGCCGTCGGGGGCGCGGTCGACCATGTCGTCGAGCGACGTCGTCATGTAGCCGAGAAAATCCTCCAGGCTCGGACCGTCGGCGGCTTCGTTGGCGAACACGAAACCGCGATAGCTCTTGACGCGTGCCGCCTGCACCATGGCGGTCTTCGGATTTTTCGGATCGAAGTCGGGCGGGTAGCCGTGCTGCAGCGGCACCGCCTTGAGCTTGCCGTCGAGGTGATAGGTCCAGCCGTGATAGCAGCACTGGAACTCATCGGCGTTGCCGGTGTCGTTGGCCACCACCAGCGAGCCGCGGTGGGCGCATTGATTATGGATGACGCGAATTTCGCCGCCGGCGTCGCGCACCAGAACGACCGGTTTGCGGCCGATGAAGGTGCGAACATAATCGCCCGGCTTTTTCACCTGGCTTTCATGGCCGACATAAATCCAAGCCACGCCGAAGATGCGCTCGATCTCGAGCTCAAAGATCGCCGGGTCGGTATAGATCTGCCGGTGCACGCGCCCGGGCTGGACGAACTCCGAAAGATTTATGCTCATGGCTGGGCGATTATGCCAACCCGGCCGGCTGCGCTCAATTGCCGAAGTTGGCTGCGAGATAGTCGCTGATCGTCTTGGCTTCGTCGGGGGTGGCGGTGGCGCCCCAGGCGACCATATTCGCGACAATCACCGGCCAATCCTTCTTGCCGCGCTTGACCACGGCGACGCGTTCGAGGTCGTGGCAGAGCGCGCAACGGGTCTCGACCAGCTCCTTGCCGTGGCCTTCCGGCAACGAGACGGGCTTCGCGGGCGGCAGATTGGCGCCGGGGCCCAGGTTCAGCGCCAGATAATTCACCACCTTATCGATCTCGGCCGGATTCAACTGCGCGCCGCGCAGCACCATGTTGCTGACATAGAGTCGCCAGCCGGGAGCGCCATCGCGAATCTTGGCGATGGTGCCGAGATAATGGCATTGCGAGCACGCCACCGAGACGAGGTCGCGGCCGTCGCCCGGCGGCAACGGGTTGGCGTTTTGCGCAAAGCTCGGCGATGCAAACGCGACAACTGCGAACGCGAGCAGACCCGACAAAACTATCCGCATGATCACACCTTCCGCGTGCGCAGGTCGGCAAGCGAGTAAGGCGGATGCCATTCCGACACCGCGCCGAGTCCTTCACGCTTGATGTGAATGTCGAGGAGATAGGGGCGACCCTCGACGGTCGCAGTCTTGGCGCGCGCGAACGCGTCCTTGAGCCCCGCCGGCTCCTTCACGACTTCGCCTTCGACGCCGAAAGCACCAGCCGCCTTGGAAAAGTCGATGTCGGGATCGCCGTTGTAGCAGGTCATGTCGCGGGAGGTTTCGAACTGCCGCCCGGCGCTGTTCCAGATGCGATTGCGCTCGTTGTTGTAGCTGTGATTGTTGAGCACGATGACGGTGACCGGCGCCCGGTAGCGCGCCATGCTCCACAGCGGCTGCGGTCCCGAGAAGCAGAAACTGCCGTCGCCGACGACGGAGACGACCGGTACGTCGGGACGCGCCAGCTTGACGCCGAAGCCCGCTGCCATGCCCCAGCCGAGCACGTTCGGGCTGGTGCCGAAATATTGCTTGTCGGCGCCGCCGAACGACATGACCTGGTCCATGGTCTTGCCGGAATCGACGTCGGCGACATAGCAGGTGTCGCGGTCGAGCGTGGCCTCAAGCTCGATGCCGAGCCGTTCCATGCTGATCGGGCTGGAGTCGGCGAGCCCGCGAGCGATCGCAAGCCGCGCCTCGGCCATCTGCGACGAGTAGGCGCGCGTGCGCGCCGCGCGCTCGTCGGCAATCTCCTTGAGCCTCGTAGCGGTCGCCATGCTTTTGATCGAGGCGATAAGATCGGCCATGGCAAGACGAAGGTCCGCCACCATGCCGAGATCGACCGGCGCACCGCGCGCAAGGCTCGTCGGATCGAGCCGGATCGAAATGAGCTGGGTGCCGGGCGACGCAAGCTCGCCGAACTTGTTGCCAAGATTGAGCAGCACGTCGGGCTTGCCAGGATAGCGCATGGTGCGCAGCAGCGCGCCGATATAGAGCGGATGCCGGGTCGGGAACGGCTTCGACCAGAAGCCGAGGCCGCCGATCGTACTTGCGGCCGGAGCGCCGAGGAGTTCGACGAGCTCGAGCAACTCCTTCTCGCCGCGGCACCAAGTGATCTCGTCGCCGACGCTCACCAGCGGATTCTTGGCTTCGATCAGCATGCGCGCCGCTTTGTCGATATCCTCCTTGTCGGGACGGATGCGCATCGGCACGTCGAACTTGCTGCGCTCCCAGACCTGGGCCTTGGCGTGCTGCTCGAGTGTGTTGGTCGGCAGCGACAGGAACACCGGCCCGCATGGCGGCGTCGATGCGAATTTGAGGCCGCGCCGCGTGGTCTCCGCCATCGACGCCGCGGACTGCGCCTGCCAGAACCATTTGGTGATCGGCTCGGTCATCAGCTCGTGATGATCGGTCTCCTGGAACTGGTCGCGGCCGAGCGCGTTTTGGTCGACCGAGGCGACCGCGACCAGCATCGGGATCTGGTCCTTCCAGGTGTTGACCATCTGGGTCATGGCGTTGGGCAGGCCGATATTGGCGACGACGACAACGCCGGTGCGGCCCGACGCGCGGGCATAGCCGTCAGCCATGGCGACCACGGCGCCTTCCTGGATGCCCTTGATGAGCTTGATCTCGGGTGTATCGACGACTGCGTCGAAGATCGGGTGGTCGCCGGTCGAGGGATTGAAGAAGATGTACTCTACGCCAGCGGCCTTGAGCTGCTCGACGAACAGCTTGCCGCCGTTGCCCTCGACTTCGCGGATCGCGGCCGGAGCAGCATTGGGCGCGGCGCTTTGGGCGACCGGAGCGAGATTCTGCGCCACCGCCTTGGCTGCGACGCCGCTCATGCCGAGCGCGCTCAATCCCGAGACGAGCTGCCGGCGCGACATCCCTTGATCGATATACTGCTTGATCAGATGCTTCACGAAATCCTCCCGCAAAAACCGGCCGAAGCCGCGATCGCCGACTTCACAACGGCTGTTCTTGACGTGACATTATCATTCCCGAAGCCGCGACAACAGGGCGAAACGGGCCGTGCGGCTTACGGCATGTCCTCAAGGTCGAGTTCGGTGATATCGAAACCGAGCGGCGCATTGCCGTCGGCCGGTTCGAGATAGATGACCTTGAGCTTCATGCCGAGCTTGAGCTCGGAGCGGTCCTTGATGCCCTCGAAATCGACATCGCCGGCGGCGCGCAGATGCAATTCCTTGCCGGTAGCGGTGGTGACGGTAAGGAAGCGGCCTTCCTCGGCCATCTTGGTGATGGTGACGTGTGCGGTGCGTTCGTTATAGGGCGCGACCTCCGGGCCTTCGCCCTTGAGCTCGCGATAGATGGTGGCCGCCGTGGCCGAGAGATGCGCGCCGCGGTCCCAATCCTTGTATTCGTGCATGTCGAATTGCTTCTCGATCTGGTCGAGCGGCAATCCCTGCTGCATCATGGTGCGGACCTTCTGCCGAGCCAGCAACGGGTAATCGGTGAGCGTCGATAGCGCCGTGGCGTCGCCGACCGGGCCATGCGCCGGCACCACATATTTTGGATGAAGCGCGCTCAAGACTTCGAGCTGCTTGAGCATGCCCCAGGTGGTGCCGTGGCTGTAGTCGGGCCGGATGTCCGGATGCCGGCCGATATAGCCGACGAAGCCCGCGTGCATGACGCCGCTGTCGGGCAGCCATACCGCGACGTCACCCGGATTATAGGTGTCATCGATGTAGATGAGTTCGATGGTCTTGCCGCCGACGTGCAACGTCATGCGATCGGAGAAGCTGACGACGGTGTCGAGCGGGTTGACGCCCTTGAGCGCATCGGCGCGTTCGGGAAA
>DATJYT010000031.1:0-2805 GCA_035499475.1 Xanthobacteraceae bacterium
TCATTCACAAGCTGACCGACGCCATGATCTCGATCGAAGGCGAGAACATGCGCGGTGTGACTTGGGTGAAGATTTCGGAGACGGCAAGCGGCGAGTGGGGCATCGGCGGCAAGCCGATGACCACCGAGGCCGTCAAGGAACTTGCCGCCGGCCGCCACGCGGCGTGAAGT
Organism: Xanthobacteraceae bacterium; assembly: GCA_035499475.1. Classification (GTDB taxonomy): domain Bacteria; phylum Pseudomonadota; class Alphaproteobacteria; order Rhizobiales; family Xanthobacteraceae; genus BOG-931. The sequence continues at coordinate 171 of DATJYT010000031.1, forward strand.
CACCCGGCCCGGCCGCATCGCCTGAAGGACAGCCCTTCCGGCGATGCCCGCCCCGGACCCACCCGGACCGATCGGCGCAACGTCACTCTTCCCAGCCAGAATCGAAGCGGCACCGGCGATTGGCCGATGCCGCTTCGCGTTTCTCTGCAAGCCCGCCGTGTGCCGCGCTGAAGGCTTATTGCTTCAGCGTGTTGGCGACCTTGAAGCTCGCCTCGGTCTTGGCCTTGATGTCGTCGAGCGTCACTTCGGGCGCGAGCTCGATCAGCGTGAGGCCGCCGCCGGTCTTGTCGAGCAGAAAGACGCCGAGGTCGGTGATCACCATGTCGACGACGCCGGCGCCGGTGAGCGGCAGGTTGCAGCGGTGCAGGAGCTTGGATTCGCCTTTGGCGGCGTGCTCCATGACGACGACGACCTTCTTGACGCCGCCGACGAGGTCCATGGCGCCGCCCATGCCCTTCACCAGCTTGCCCGGGATCATCCAGTTGGCGATGTCGCCGTTCTCGGCCACCTGCATGGCGCCCAGGATGGCGAGATCGATATGCCCGCCGCGGATCATGGCGAAGGAATCCGCCGAGTTGAAATAGCTCGTGGTCGGCAGCTCGGTGACGGTCTGCTTGCCGGCATTGATGAGATCGGCATCTTCCTCGCCCTCGAACGGGAACGGCCCGGTGCCGAGCATGCCGTTCTCGGACTGCAACTGCACGCTCATGCCGTCCGGGATGTAGTTCGACACCAAGGTCGGAATGCCGATGCCGAGATTGACGTAGAAACCGTCCTTCAGCTCCTTGGCGGCGCGCGCCGCCATCTGGTCGCGGGTCCAGGGCATCAGACATCCCCTCCTGTTCCGGCCGGCGCGTCGGCTTGCTGACGCTTGCGGACCGTGCGTTGCTCGATGTGCTTGACGGCGTTCGGCACATGAATCATGCGCTGAACGAAAATGCCCGGCGTGATGATGTGATCGGGATTGATGTCGCCCGGCTGCACCAGGTGCTCGACTTCGGCGACCGTCACCTTGCCGGCGGTCGCCATCGGCGGATTAAAATTGCGCGCCGTCTTGCGGTAGACGAGATTGCCTTCGGTGTCGCCGAGATAGGCATGGACGATCGAGAGGTCGGCGACGAGGCCGCGCTCCATCACGTAACGCACGCCGTCGAACTCGCGGACATCCTTGCCTTCGGCGATCTGGGTGCCGACGCCGGTCTTGGTGAAAAATGCCGGGACGCCGGCGCCGCCGGCGCGGATGCGCTCGGCCAGCGTGCCTTGCGGGTTGAACTCGATCTCGAGCTCACCGGCGAGAAACTGCTGCATGAAGGTCTTGTTCTCCCCCACATAGGAGGAGATCATCTTCTTGATTTGCCTGGTATCGAGCAGAACGCCGAGGCCCTTGCCGTCGGTGCCGGCATTGTTCGACACGACGGTCAGGTTTTTGACGCCGGAATCACGGATAGCCAGGATCAGGGACTCGGGAATGCCGCAGAGGCCGAAGCCGCCGGCCATGATGGTCATGCCATCCTTAAGCAACCCGGCCAACGCGGATTTGGCGTCCGCATAGACCTTGTTCATGACCGCTCCATTTCCCCCGGCAGGCGACTAAAGCCTACGCATAACCGGACCGGCGTAAAGGTCAACTAGCCGCCGCCGTCCATGCCGTAGGCCTTGACGATGGGCAGCCCGAAGCTGTGCGGATAGTAATTCCAGCCGACATAGCCGGCCGCAAAAAGTATCCCGGCGAGAATCGCGCCGGCAAACCGGCTTCTGAATGCAATCAGGCTGCCGATGAGCGCGGCGACGAAAGCCATCAGCCCCATCAACGCCACGAAAAGCCAATTCACCGCCGAGAGGTCGATAGGCATCGTTCGCTCCCAAATAGCCGCCCCTGGATCCGATCGCCCGCTCGTCACAGCTTAGCCGACAGCGCGATGGGGAGCGACACCTTGGCGACGCTGCGCACAAAAAGATATAAGGCCGCTCCACGACGGTTGAACGGCGCCGGATGACGGCGTCCCGGTAGCGTATCGCATGACCAGTTTGCTCATTCTGCTGACGATGCCGGAGACGGTGCGCAATCAATACCGGGACCGATTGCAGGCCCGCTTTCCCGAGCTGACGATCAACCTTGTCGATCACCATTCCAAGACCGGCCCCCATATCGCCGGCGCCGACACGCTTCTCACCTTCGCGCCGATGCTGTCGCCCAAGGTCTTGCAGGATGCCGTAAACCTCAAATGGGTGCAGGCGCTCGGCACCGGCGTCGACAATCTCATCGATCAGCCGGCGCTGCGCAAAGACGTCATCGTCACCAACATTCACGGCATCCATGGTCCGCCAGTGTCGGAGGCTGCGCTCGCCGCCATGCTGGCGCTGGCGCGCGACCTTCCCGCCGCCGTGCGCTCCCAGGACGAGCGCCAATGGCGGCGATGGCCGGCGCAGCTCCTGCACAACAAGACGGTCGGCATCTTTGGCATCGGCGCTATCGCTGAAGTGCTCGCGCCCAAATGCAAGGCGTTCGGCATGCGCACGATCGGCGTGAGCTCGGCGCCGCGCCCCCTCGCCGGCTTCGACCGCATGCACGGCCGCGACGAGCTCCTCGACGTCGCCGGCGAATTCGATTTCTTCGTGCTGCTGACGCCGCTGA
>DATJYT010000032.1:0-43434 GCA_035499475.1 Xanthobacteraceae bacterium
TTGAGATCGTAGAGACAACCCCAGCATCCGCCGTCGCCGATACGGTCGACGTCGACCGCACGGCCGCGCCGGTGGCGCCGGCCGCGTCGGCCGCCACACCACCGCCGCCTCCTAAAGTCGAAACCGCGGCCCCGCCGGTTCGAAGCAACGAAGCTTCGGAACCGGCCGGCGCCAACCGCTCTCCCGTAGCCAAGCCGGCCGCTACGACGACCCGCATCGAGCTCGAACGGATCGACCGCGTCGTGAACATGGTCGGCGAGTTGGTTATTGCCCAAGCGATGCTGGGGCAGATCGTTCAGGATCTACCGGAAGGCACCAGCGGCCGGCTATCGCAGATTCTCGATGAGGTCATTCATCACACGCGCGAGCTGAAAGACAGCGTCATGTCGATGCGCGCTCAGCCTGTCGGTGCGGTCTTCCAGCGCATGCCCCGGCTGGTCCGCGAGCTTGCGACGAAGACCGGAAAGAAAGTCCGACTCGAAATGACCGGTGAGACCACCGAAGTCGACAGGTCGATCATCGAACGTTTGGGCGATCCGCTGACGCACATCATCCGCAACTCGGTCGACCACGGAATCGAAGCACCCGCCGATCGGCTTGCCGCCGGAAAGGGCGAGGAAGGGACAGTGCGCCTTGCCGCCGAGCATCGTGGAGGGCGGATCGTCATCGAGGTCATCGATGACGGAGCAGGGATCAATTCAGAGCGTGTACTCAAAAAAGCGAGGGAAAAAGGTCTTGCCAGCCCGGACGCCGCTCTCAGCGAGGATGAGATCAACAACTTGATCATGCTGCCGGGATTTTCGACGGCCGAGACTATCTCGGACATTTCGGGTCGCGGCGTCGGCATGGACGTTGTTCGCAGCAATATCCAGGAAATCGGCGGTCGAATCTCGCTCAAGTCGGAACGTGGCCGAGGCATGACGATCCAACTGGCTCTGCCGCTGACGCTGGCGGTGATGGACGGCATGGTCATCAAAGTCGGCCGCGAAACCTACGTCATGCCGCTCTCGGCGATTGTCGAGTGCCTGCGGCCAGCTCGCTCCGACATCAACAACCTGGTGGGTACGTGCGGCATGCTGAAGCTGCGCGGTGACCTTGTGCCGCTCGCAAACCTCAGCGATTTGTTGGACATTTCATCCACGGCCGCCGATTCGAGCGAAAGCGTCGTCATTATTGTCGACGCAGGAGAAGGCTCTCGCTTCGGTCTTGTTGTCGATGAGCTGTGCGGTCATCAGCAGGTCGTCATCAAAAGTATTGAGGAAAGCTACGGCTCCGTTCCGGGAATTGCGGCAGCCACCATTCTCGGAAACGGTCGCGTCGCATTCATCCTCGACATCGAAAAGCTGTCCGAGCTTACGGTCACGGCGCCTGCCGGCGTCAGCCGTCAGAGAAACGCCGCATAGCCGTCAGGGTCGCCGTGATGGATGTCGTTCAAGAGATGATCCTGCAAGTGGGTAGATGGAGTGTTGATCGGGAGTAACAATAATGCCAAATGCAGTAGCTCTTAAGGTTCTTGTTGTGGACGATCAGAACAGCGTGCGGCAAATGACCCGCATGACGCTGGAACAGATCGGGATACGGTATATCCACGAAGCCGAGAACGGCGTTCGGGCGATGGAGATTGCTTCTCTCCAGCCGCTCGATTTGATCATCTCGGATTTCAATATGCCGGAGATGGACGGTTTAGGTTTGTTGCGCGCGGTGCGAGGACATCCCGCGGTGCGCAAGGTTCCGTTTATCCTGCTGACCGGGCGCGGCGATCGCGAGCTCGTCGTCAAGGCGGCCCAGGCCGGCGTCAACAACTATCTGGTCAAGCCATTCACCGCGGCAATTCTGCGCGAAAAGGTCGAGCAGGTGATGGGGAAATTGTCGTGACGGATGAGAGGGTGAAACCGGCAGCGACAAATTTTTTGTAGGGTAAGTGGTCGTGACTGCACAGGTGTCTGCGGACGACGTTGGAGCGTTTCTCGCGGTATTCGGTGCGCTGCTGCTGGATAACGTCCTGCGCTTCGAAGAGACGGTCAGCCGGGTAACGGATCTCATCATAGGCAGCGGCCGCCCGGACCGGGAATTGGTCGTAGCGCTCCAGGGGTTTGATCGGTTGAAGCAGGAGTTCGAGGCGCTCGGTGACGCGCTTACGCGCTATGCGAATTCGACGAACGATATGCCGTTGACCGGCGAGGAACGCCAGCAACTCGGACGGGAGGTCATCGCCTCGATCACCATCGCCGAACTCAAGGATCGGATGCTGGATCGCCTCCGGGACGAGTTGCCAAGCATCGAGGCGCCGAAGATCGCGGAAACCGTCATCGGAGAAGTGGGCGTTGATGTGGTTTTCTAGAGACCGTTGCGCGCGGGTGCCATGCGGCGGGGCGGGGGACCTGCCGGACGGAGACGGTGCTCGTCCGTCATTCTGCGAGGGAATCTCTCGGCAAGAATGGAAAATCAATGACAGCACAAATCTCTCTTATCAATGAGCTAGAAGAGGCGCTCTCGCAAGGATCCGCCGAACGGCGGACCAAGACGCTTCGCCGCGTTACCGATCTCTTCGCCTTCGGATGGAGCCATTTTTCCACCGATCACATCGCGGTGTTTGAAGGCGTTTTCAATCATCTTATTGCCGACATTGAGAAGTCCGCCAGGATCGAGCTTGCCGTTCGGCTGGCAGCGATTCCGAAAGCGCCGCCGAAAGTGATGCGGCTCCTGGCATCCGACGATTCGATCGAGGTGGCGTCTCCGGTTCTGGCGCTATCGGATTCGCTCGACAACGTCGCGCTGGTGGAAACCGCCAACACCAAGAGTCAGCAGCACTTGCTGGCGATCACCGAGCGGAAGGTCATTGCCGAAGTGGTCACCGATGTCCTTGTTGAGCGCGGCGATAGAGCTGTGGCGCTGAAGGTGGCACGCAACTCCGGCGCCAAGTTTTCGGAGATCGGCTATGTCAGACTCGTCAAACGCGCTGATCGGGATGACGAACTCGCGCAGTCCGTCGGTGCCCGGGCCGAAATTCCGCGCCACCATTTCCTTAAGCTTCTGAGCACGGCCTCAAAAGCCGTCCGCCTGGCGCTTGAGGCCGCCCACCCGGAACACGCAAGCGAGGTCCAGCGCGTCGTGGCCGATGTCGCGAGTTCGATTCAGTCGAAGGCGGCAACCACGTCTCGGGACTATGTGGCGGCACTGAAGCTGGTCGAATCCATGCACGCCGCAGGGCAACTCGGCGAGGGTGACGTCGTGGCGTTCGCACGAGCCGGCAAGTTCGAGGAGACGGCCGCCGCAATCGCGACGCTATCGGCTCTGCCCGTCGATGTCATCGAGCGTGCCATGGTGCAGGATCGTCAGGAGACGATCTTGATCGTGATCAAGGCGATCGGATTGTCGTGGACCGCCGCGAAGGCGGTTTTGCTCCTTCGCAACGGTAGGGGCACCATGTCGGAGAACATGCTCCGGCAATCGCTCGAAGTTTTCAATCGGCTGAAACGCGAGACAGCACGGCAAGTCGTAGAGTTTCAGCAGAAGCGTCAGGCAGTCGTGTCGTCCCCGGCTGGCTGAGAGACATCGAGTTTGCTCGCGATGGCCGACCGCATTTCGGCTCCCCGATATGCGTGATTGACGCAAAGATCCTACTTGACGGTGCGATCTGCTGCGCTATTCGCAAACTCGACCACGCGCCGAAGACCATTGGTCATTTCGGGTAGCTGTTCCGGCGTCAGGTTGCGGTACGGTTCTGTTTTGACGAGAAAAAGCGAATCGAGGTGACAATTCATGACGTCGCGGTCATAGGCGATGCCGCGGTCGATCACGTCGAGGACCTCGCAAAAGTTGCCGGCGATGAATGAGATCATCTCATATCCCATCGTCCCGCCGACATCGCGCAATCGGGAGCTGGTGCGATAGGCGCGCTTATGCCAGGACGGATCGAAAGAGCTGCCCTCGGCCCCCCGAACCGCCGCGCTCAATTCCTGTAGTTCGGTGTCGAGCCAAATGACGAACTCCGGCTTTAGTTCGTCGATGAATTTTTCTGCGCGCTTGACGGCGACGTCACGCGGTACGCCGCCCGGACGCTTGGCCATTTTCTGGAAGCGGGTATCGATCGCGAAAATGCGGGCGGTGTTCTTGATCGGCTCGACCATCAGGATTGTCCGGTACGGGTGGCGCTGAAAAGGCTGTCGATGTCGTCTTGGGCGAGAGTCGGCCCGACCGGTTCGGCGACATCGAGGACGTTGTCGCCTTTGCGGCGGCCCACTCCGTTGGGATAGCCCTCGATCTTGAATCGCCGGTCCGGACCGAAATAGGTGGCCGTGTCGACAAACTTACGCGGCGTGAACGCTATCCAAGCGAGCCGATCATAGAGGCTCTTTGCGGAAATCGGTTTCGCAACGACCATGTTTGCGCCGGCATCGCGCGCGCTCTTGATCGTGGTCTCGCGCCCATCGCCGGACATGATCAGGATAGGCATGGTGCGGTTTTCATTGCTTTCCGTACGGCGGATGTTCTCGGTGATCTTGAGGCCGCCGATCGGGGGGAACCGCATGTCGCAAAGGAGAATGTCGATCTTCTGACCGGTCAATGTTTGAAGCAGGCTCGGCAACCCATCGACCTCGAGCAACTTGTTCGCGCCAAAGCCGCGCAGCATTCCGAAGATCAGCTTGCGCAAATACGGATTCGGATCGGCGACGAGGATGACCAAGTCACCAAGGTTGATCGTCCGCTCCTTTATGGCGAGATTCGTCATTCCGGCGGCCAAGAATGCGCAACACATCGCGCGGATGTCGCAACGAGCGATGCTGTTTGATGTCGAGTACCGATCGAGCGGCCACGGTCCGATAACCATGCAAATCGGCCGCGATGCGGCGCGCAATGAGGGCGTATTCGCTCGACGCCGACAAGCTTTTTACGGTCGAACATTTATGAACCGTCTGCGACTGTCGCGGTGTCGTTGAAATTGTTTGATTTGCGATAAATCGAGGTTAATCGGGAACGCATCCCATATCTGCAAAGTAGGATAACAAAGTAGCTGGGAGCGCTTAGGGGCGGCGCGTTGCATTGGGCCGCGCTAAGCATGCGATCCAGATATGACGCTCTTCGCCAATCGGAGTCGTACATTGGGGATGCTGGAGCCGGTCCCGCTGGATTCAAGCGGAGGTCTGCATCCCAAGGTGCGGGAGGGAATATCAGGCAATCAAGCGGTGTTATTCCACACGGCGGGATTAGCGATATGCAGCCCCAATCCTTTGGTCGCTTCGAGAGCCGTGGCTTTCGCGGCGGATCACTTGCGTGTGTTCGCGCCGACCGGATCGTTCCTCATCAGAAAATATTATTCTGTGTTATTAACGTGGGCATTCGTTTTACTTTTTGCATTGGGCTTGATTCTCAATCAGCATGCTCTAAGTGCGAATCGAGCTTGAAGTTGTATATTTATTTTTTTGCTACCGTCAGTAGATTATGCGGACCGCGACTTGTCGCGGAGCTTTCGACATCGATGCCCGTCGAATTCGAACATAGAGAATAATCACGGGAGAGATTGAGGGAGACTGAATTTGACTAGCTTTGCGCGGGTTCGAGCGGCCGCCCCGAAGGCGCCCACTACTGACATTCGAAGCGATGCGGCTCGGCAACCCTCAGCGTGTAGCGCGTGCCCAGCGTCCTTTTGCTGTTGGGCCTTTGAGTTGGGTTTGTGTGAGGGGGAGATTGCCCCGTCGAATTCGGCTGCCGATCACGATTTCGACCATCGTTCGATCATACAGACGATCCCCGCTCGGCGCACAATCTGTCATCCGAACGAATGGTCTGAATACATATCGATCATCTGCAGCGGTTGGGCCACATCCTCGATCGCATTGCCGGACGGCCGCAGGCAAATTCTGTCGTTCCTGCTGCCCGGGGATATCGCTTCGCTGGCCGGTCTATTCGAACCGGTGTGCGGTCCACTCATCGAAGCCGTGACGGACGTGAGCTGCCGGACCTTCAAACGCGGAGAGCTGAAATCCGTCCTGCTCAGCCGTCAGGACCTCCTCGAAAAGATGACGAGGAATTTGCTCGAGGAGAAGAAGCAGGCCGACGAACTGGCGGTTGATCTCGGCCGCCGCACGGCGGAAGAGCGGCTGTCGCGGCTGATCCTGAAGCTTCAGGAACGGCTCGCCAAACGCGGCATGGTGCGGAACCAGAGTTTTGAGTTCCCACTACGCCAATGGCAAATCGCAGATGCGACGGGATTGACTCCAGTCCACGTCAGCAAAGTGCTGGGTGAGCTGCAGCGAGCCAAGCTGATCGAGATCAAAGAGCGATGGCTTACGATCCTCGATCTGCCGGAACTGCGGCGGGTGGCCGACAGATGCGTCATCAAGGTCCATTTTTCCGGGCCGCGGACCGGTTAGCGTAGTCCGGCCTGACGAAGCCATCGGGCCTCTTACGCCGCAACAGGATGTCCGGCGCAAGGGGCGGCCCGATTGCCGTCCATGGAATGCGGGCTTTCAAACACGGCAAGCTTCGGGCGTTCGAGACCGGCATCCCTCGGCAACACCTCGAGATGATCGAGACTATTGCGCCCGAAGATTCGCTTCTCGCATTCCGACTGCCGAATTTCGGCGCTCCTCGAGTTGAGGACGAATGCCACATCGCATGAAGAAACAAACCCGCCGAACGCTTGATATCGACGAAGACGTGATAGCGCCGCTCAGTTTCGAGCCGCGACAAAGCATCGGCAAAAACGATTCGCAATCGGCGCGGCGCCGTTCATTTGTTCGGACCCACGATACAAGAAGGGGCCCCGGCAACCGCAATTGCCAGTACGCAGCCTTTGAGCAAAAGCCGGGGCCACTCCACATGTTGCGCCCACAACGACGCCCGACTGATGTTGATCGAATTGCCTTAAGCAAGAATAAAGCACGAAGGGCCAAATATTATGCGAGTAATGGCAATGTATATTGTCGAATTATGTTGCGCCTTATCGAAATAGGTTCTTTGCAAAGTGACAGGGCAGCACAACCGCGCATCCGCAATTCCGATTAGAGAGGCGCAACCTGGCGCCTGAGTTCCGCCAAAGTGTTTTGTGGAGACGCGAAACAGGGTCTGATCAAGCTCGACCAAAATGTCCCACTTTTTCCGGAATAAAATAGCCGGCCTCATTGTAGGCGTTTGAAAAAACTTTTGGTGGTGGTGCCCAGGGGCGGAATTGAACCACCGACACCTGCATTTTCAGTGCAGTGCTCTACCAACTGAGCTACCTGGGCCCATTGCGGGCGCTCGCGGAACGCCCGTTGGGGTCCCGCGAGAGCGCCGTTTTATAAAGGCTCGATTTCGGACTGTCCAGGATTGGACGTCAACAGGTCAATCGAGCGTCGCGCCGTCGTCGCGCCGCTCATCCTCTTCTTCGTCGTCCGTCGCCGCAATCGCGTAGGAGCCAGTGAGCCAGCGGTGCAAGTCGACGTCGGCACAGCGCCGCGAGCAGAACGGCTTGACGTGCTGCTCGGCGGGCTTGCCGCAAATCGGGCATTTGCCGCGGCTTGTGCTTTCAACCATGCACCAAATATGGGCCGCCGGCGCCGCCGCGCCAAGCTCACACGGCATTAAGCCAGCCGAAATGGATCGGATAGCCCTCGCCGCCAAGGAGCGTCACGGTTTCGTAGAGCGGCAGGCCGACAATGTTGGAATAGGAACCGACGATCTTGACCAAAAAGGTTCCGGCGATCCCCTGCGCCGCATAACCGCCGGCTTTGCCGCGCCATTCGCCGGACGCCAGATAGGCTTCGATGTCTTCGTCGGAAAGCCGCTTGAAGCGCACGCGCGTTTCGACGTGGCGCTGCCGGAACGTCTCCTTCGGCGTCACCAGGCACACGCCGGTATGGACGCGGTGATTGCGGCCGGACAGGAGCCGCAGGCATTGCGCTGCCTCGTCGAGCATCTCCGCCTTCGGCAGGATGCGCCGGCCGACGGCGACGACGGTATCGGCGGCAAGGATGTAGGAGCCTTTGAGCTCCTCGTCGATGCGGATCATGTTGAGCGCCGCTTCGGCCTTGCCGCGGGCGAGACGCGTGGCGCAGGCGCGCGGCAGCTCACCGCGCTTCGGCGTCTCGTCGATGTCGGCCGGGCGCAGTGCGTCAGGCTCGATGCCGGCCTGATTGACCAAAGCGAGCCGGCGCGGCGAGCCGGACGCGAGCACGAATTTGGGACGACCGATCACTTCAGCGCGCTCTTGTCGTCAATTGATCCCGTGGGCGATATTACTTGAAGCGGTAGGTGATGCGACCCTTGGTCAAGTCGTACGGCGTCATTTCCACCAGCACCTTGTCGCCCGCGAGCACGCGGATGCGGTTCTTGCGCATGCGTCCGGCGGTGTGGGCGATGATTTCATGTTCATTCTCAAGCTTGACGCGGAAGGTGGCGTTCGGAAGCAGTTCCGTCACGACACCGGGAAATTCCAGAAGCTCTTCCTTCGCCATTCGCTACCCGGATTGGTGCTGTTCGGCCGCGATCCTGGCCGGAATCGCGGCCAAAATTGGCGCGGAACCTAGCGGATGACAGGCTGTTTCACAACCACCGTGCCGCTTCTTCTGCGCTCGTCTCATTCATTGCCGGTTTTGGCGCTGGCGAAACGCTCCCGCAGCCGTGCCGTGAGTTGATCGCGCAGCTCCCGATAGGCATCGAGTCTCTGCTCGCGGCTGCCTTCGACTACTGTCGGATCCGGTGTCGGCCAATATTCGACATCGACGGCGCTGGTGCGGGTGAGCTCGAGCGCCTGATGATGCGCCTCCGGCGCCAGCGTGACGATGAGATCGAAATTGAGCCCCTCCCAGTCCTCAAGCTCCTCGAACGTCACCGGCTTGTGGCGCGAAATATCGATGCCGACCTCCGCCATAGCGGCGACCGCGAATGCGTCAAGCTCGCCTTTGCGCACGCCGGCCGAACCGACATAGATCGAGCGGCCGAACATCTGCGAAAACAGGCCCGCGGCGATAGGGGAGCGCACGGAATTGAGGCCGCAGGCGAACAGCACCGCCAGAGGCCGGCTCGATTGCGGCGGCATCGCGCCCTCAGCCCTTCCAGTGCAGCACTGCGATCAGCGTGAACAGCCGACGTGCGGTGTCGAAGTCGACGTCGACCTTTCGCTTGAGCCGCTCCATCAGGATGCGCGAGCCCTCGTCGTGCAAGCCGCGCCGGCCCATATCGAGCGCCTCGATGCGGTCCGGCGTAGCCGTGCGGATCGCCGCGTAGTAGCTGTCGCATACCGTGAAGTAGTCTTTCACGATGCGGCGGAACGGCGCCAGCGACAGCATGTGTGCGATCACCGGCGTGCCGTCGGTCAAACGAATGTCGAAGACCAGGCGACTGCCGTTGACGCCGAGCTGAAGCGCATAGGGTCCGCCGTCGTGGCCGACCGGCGCGAAACTGTTCTCCTCGATCAGATCGTAGATCGCAATCGTGCGCTCGTGCTCGACTTCATCGTTTGAACGGCCGATCGAAGATTCGTCGAGCGTGATGGCCGCAAGCCGGCTCGGCTTTTTCTTTTCACGAGCCGCGCGCGCCATCAGCCGTTAAGCCGTATGGTGACGGAGCGGGCATGGGCGTCGAGGCCTTCCGCCGTTCCAAGCGTCACGGCGGCGGCGCCGAGCGCGCGCAATTGGTCGGGTCCGCATTTGAGGATCGACGTGCGCTTCATGAAATCGAGGACGCCGAGGCCGGAGGAAAAACGCGCCGAGCGCGCCGTCGGCAGCACGTGGTTGGATCCGGCCACGTAATCGCCGATCGCTTCCGGCGTGTGTGCGCCGATGAAGATCGCGCCGGCATTGCGGATGCGCTGCGCGAGCTGGTCGGCGTTCTCGGTCTCGAGCTCGAGGTGCTCCGGCGCGATGGCATCGATGAGTGGAACGGCTTCATCGAGATTGCGCACCAGGATCGTGGCGCCGAAGTCGCGCCATGAAGCGGCTGCGACCTTGCCGCGAGGCAATTGCGCAAGCTGGCCGGCAACCGCGCGCTCGACAGCGTCGGTAAGCGCCGCGTCGTCGGTCATCAGGATCGCTTGCGCGCTCTCGTCATGTTCGGCCTGCGCCAGGAGGTCGGCCGCGATCCAATCCGGGTTGCCGTTTTTGTCGGCGACGATCAGCACCTCGGACGGCCCGGCAATCATATCGATTCCGACCTTGCCGAACACCATGCGCTTGGCGGCGGCCACGTAGGCGTTGCCCGGGCCGACAATCTTGGCGACCGGCGCGATCGTCTCGGTCCCGTAGCTCAGGGCCGCGATCGCCTGCGCGCCGCCAAGGCGAAAGATTTCGTCGACGCCGGCAAGCTTTGCAGCGGCAAGCACGAGCGGGCTAAGCTTGCCGTCGGGCGCCGGCACCACCATGGCGATGCGCGGCACGCCCGCGACCTTGGCCGGAACGGCGTTCATCAGGACCGACGACGGATAGGCCGCCGTACCGCCCGGCACGTAAAGCCCAACGGCATCGATGGCCGTCCAGCGCGAGCCAAGCTCGACGCCGAGGGTATCGATAAAGCGATCGTCCTGCGGAAGCTGCCGGCGGTGATAGACTTCGATGCGGTCGCGGGCGAATTCCAGTGCGGCCAGCGCGTCCCGGCCGCTCGCCTTCTGCGCTGCGGCGATTTCTTCCGCGGTTACGCGCAAACCGATCCTGTCGAGATCGACGCGATCGAATTTTAACGTGTAATCCTTCAGCGCCCGGTCGCCGCGGGCCGCGACGTCGGCAATAATGGCGCGCACCGCTGCTTCGACATCGGCCGAGGCCTCACGCTTGGTATCGAGAAACGCGCGGAAATTTTGCGCGAAATCGGGAGAGCGGGTGTCGAGGCGGATCGCCATGGTCGTCCTGTGCAGTGCAGCGTCGCGATCACGGGTAGCAGCCCTCTGACATTATAACAATTCTAATATTGGGCTTTTCGATTGACAAAAAGTGCGTTGTTCCCCAACTCCTTAGACAGTCTTTCAACGGATTGCACTAAGCTGTACCGGCTATGGTTGACCGCGTTTCTTCGAGGATCGTCGCCATGCTTTGCGCGTCAGCGCTGCTAGGGGCGGGACTTGTGATTGGCAGCGTCATCGCACGCGCCGATGAGCCGGTCTCACTGTCGATTACCATGAAGGATCACAAGTTCGATCCTCCGGAATTGCACGCGCCGCCGGGCAAGCAGATCGCCATCCACGTCAAGAACCAGAACGATATCGTATCGGAATTTGAAAGCAGCGATCTGCATTTCGAAAAAATCGTACCTGTCGGCAGCGAAGCGGTGGTCTATGTGCGGCCGCAACAGCCCGGGCGTTACAATTTCTTTGACGACTTTCATCACGAGACCCAGGGCTACCTGGTCGTGCCATGATGAAGGCTGCCAAAGAAATTGACATGAAACGAGTGCCGTGAGGTTGCCGTGCTGGCCGCATTGCTGATCGTCTTTCGCGAAGTCTTCGAGGCCGGCCTCATCGTCGGCATCGTGATGGCGGTCACTGCCGGTGTGCCTGGACGCAGCTTCTGGGTTACGGGCGGTGTCATCGCCGGCGTGCTCGGCGCCTGCGTGGTGGCGTTATTCACCGGCGCGCTGTCCAATTTATTCGGTGGCAGCGGTCAGGAAATTTTCAACGCAACCATTCTTGGTTTCGCCGTGCTGATGCTCACCTGGCACAACGTCTGGATGGCCCGCCACGGGCGAGAGATGGCGGCTGAATTGCGGGCGGCCGGCGAAGCCGTGGCGAAGGGATCGAAGTCGCTCGCCGCGCTCGGCATCGTTGTGGCGATCGCGGTGCTGCGCGAGGGTTCCGAAGTCGTCCTGTTTCTGTATGGCGTCGCGGCAGCGCAGGGCGGCGCCAGTTTCGCCATGGTGGTGGGAGGATTCATCGGGCTCGTCCTCGGCTCGTTGGTGTGCCTGATGACTTATCTGGGCCTCATCACCATTCCGACCCGCTATCTCTTCACTGTCACCAGCGCGCTGATCGCGCTGCTCGCCGCCGGCATGGCGGCGCAGGCGATCGCATTCCTCGAGCAAGCCAACATTCTCACCGCCCTCGATGAGACGGTGTGGGATACGTCCTGGATCCTAAGCGATTCAAGCTATCTGGGGCGCGCGCTGCACACGCTGATCGGCTATGTCGATCAACCGACCGCCATGCAACTCATTGTCTATGCGGCCACGCTCGGCGCGATCGTCTTGTTGATGAAGCTCTTTTCCGCGCCGCCGCCACAACGGCCGCGAACCGTCTGAGCGCTTACGCCGTCGCCGACCCGGCGGTGAAGTGATCGGGGCAGATCGTTGCCGCGGACACTTCGCCGAGATCGGCAAGTTCCGCTTCAAGACACTCGACATCAAGGCGAATGACGCCACCGCCCGAGAAGGTCAGCGTAATGACTCCGGCCGGTGCATCGCGCTCGGCAAATTCGACAGCCAGCAGATTGAGCCGCGCCTTCTTGTCGGCAGGATTGAGGCCGCGGCACTTGCAGGCGAGGACGCGCTCGAAGCGCAGCGCGGTCCGGCAGCGGCGGTAATCGGCATTAGCATCGACCGCCGTCATCCAGTCGAAACGATTGAGCGCCATCACGAAACGATGCTCGCGGGGCTGCCAGAAAATGTCGGCGACATGCACTACGGCGTCCTGCACGTGCGCCGACACTACCTCGATGTCGTCTTTGTCGAGGGCGACGAGCTTGAGTTCTTCCGGGCAGACGCTCATCTCTGGCCGCTTCCCTGCTTTTGGCGTTGTTGTTTGGTCTGGACCAAAAGCTAAGAAGGACTGCTGCCGCCTGCAAGCCCCGAATGAGCGGTCTTGAGACTTAAATCTAGAACGAGGCGCAAGCCTCGTACACGACGATCCCGACCGAGCGTTGCCGGAATGCCCGTTTGTAGGCGGCGGCAATGGCGTCGAGGCGGGCTTCATCGTCGGCGCGGCCCGGCATGACGATTTCGACGTGTTTCGACGGCTCACGCACGATCCGGCCGCTCGCGGGATTGCGCCATTGGCCGGTCGCATCGGTGATGGTCAGGCCGTCCGGAAAGCGTGGAGTCACTTCACGGGCGATAAACTGCGCCCATCTGGCTTCGCTGACGCTGACGCGATTGCCGATGTCGCGGCCGAAGAACAGTTCGGCAACTTCCTTTGGCCGCTGCGTGCCGTGACATGAAAGCGCCAGCGCCGGACCACCGGCGTAAATCCAAGCTGCAAGGCAGATGAATAAGGAACGGTCCGCGATCCGCATCACGGACGCGCCACGCTCAGACCTCTTCCGGGGGCAGCGGTTTGCCCGCACGCTGGAGCATGCGCGTCATCTCATCGCGCGTCGCACAAGCCGAGATCGCTGCCCATAGTCCCATCGCGCACACAATGCCGAAAGCGCAACTGACGAAAACGGTCTGCATCAAACAAATTCCTTCGGGATTTTGACGGCAAAATATGCGGCGGACCTTTCTTAATCGTTAGGACCGGAGCCTCCTGAGGCACACAGCCATGCAGGCCGGCGACATCCCCGTCACCGGCCTGCATAGGTCCCTTTTGTTCGCCGATTATTTGCAGCCTTGCGGCGTCATCGTCTTGCCCGGCGGGCACGGCGGTGGGCGCTTTGGCGGCGGGGGCCCGGCCGCAGGTGGAGGCGGCTTGGCTGCCGTTGGCACCGGCGGATGCGGTGGCGGAGGCGCCGGCGGGGGCGGCCCGGGCTTCGCAACGGCTGGAGCGGGGCCCGGATGCGGCAGCAGAGGCGCAGGTTTGAATGTCGTCGGAGTCCTCGGTGCGGGAGGCGGTGGTGAAGGTGGCGCAGGCGCGGGTTTCACGACAGCCGGCGCCGGACCCGTAGGCGCCGGAGGCGGTGTTGCAGGCTTGATCGTCGCCGGCACAGGTCCGGGATGTATGGGTGGCGGCGGTCCGGGCTTCACGGTGGCAGGCGCCGGGCCCGACGGCTGCGCCGGCAGCGGTGAGGGCTTTACAAACGCCGTCGGCGGCGTCGGTTTTGAGGGCGGCGTCGAGGCTCCGGGCGGCGGCGGTGCCGCAATCGGTGCTCCGCCCGGCAGCGCTCGGCGTTCTTCGCGCCCGCCGGGCGGTCCGCCCGGGCCGACGCGTTGCACTGCTCCAGGCAATGAGACGGAAAGCGGCGCCCTGCTTCCGGGCGGCGCTCCGGGTCCGCCCGGTCCAGCAGCTCCCCCGGTCGCCGGCCGCACCACTACGGCGGCCGGTGGTCTGACGAAGGCGGGAATGACAGTCGGCCCCGGTAGCGGTAGGCCGAAACGTCCACTCGGAGGCGGCGGTGGCGGTAGGGCGCCGAACGCCCGCGGGCGCGGCGGCAGGAAGAACAGGGGCGGCCGTGGCGGCGGTGCAAAGCCGGGCCCCGCGAAGATGAAAACCGGCCGGTCGAAGAAAACGAGCTCGGCGGGCGGCGGCGGCGGCACGCCAAAATCGTAGAGGACAAAATTCGGCGGCGGGTCGAATGGCGCGCTGAGCATCGCCAGACGGCGCCGGGCGTCCCAGGAGTGCGGCCCGTGCGGATAGCGGCGCAGGTAGGACCAGTAGGCCGGCGGCGTATTGGCCAGCACGCAGCGGCGCCAGACGATCTCTTCACGGCGCACCGCCAGCATCGCGGCGACGCGCTGCGAATATGGACTGTCCGGATAGATCGCGAGGAACTGTTCGTAGGCCTCGATCGTGTCACGATCGAGCGCCGCCGCGTAGGCGTCATCGACGTTCGGGAAGTCGCGCAGCGGCTTGCTGCGAATATCGGCGAGCGGCATCACGTTCGGCGGCGGCGGCGCGCCGGGGGCCAATTCGGTCATGAAGAACGGCCCGTTGATCTGAGAAACCGACCACGGAATTTCGGCGCCCTGGGTGAGATCGCTGACACGCAGGCGCAGCCGCGCGAAGATATCGTCGAGCGAAAGGCCTCCGGTTGCGATCATCTCGGTGAGCGAGTTCGCATAGGCACCGTAAGGTCCTTGCTCCTGCGGCCCAACGGTGCCGGGCGCCGCGTTATAGGCGACCGCCATGCCGCCGATCGGGTCGATCAGCGCTAATCCGCTCGCCAGCGGTTGGCCGCCGATCGTGAACGGATTTTGCCGTGCGGCGTCCAGGATGACGATCTTGGCGCGCCCCGGCATGGCCGCGAGCGGCTGGAGGAAATCCGATACGCGGATGGCTTGAAGCGGAACGTCAACGTCGCGCTGCAAATCGGCGTCGACCGGAACGAAATAATTCTCGCCTTCGAACTGCAAGCCGAGGCCGGAGAGATAGACGAGCGCGACCGCATCGGGTCCGGCCGCGGAAACCTGGCCGATAAACTCACGGAATGATTCGCGCAGCGTCTGCTGATCGAGGTTGCGTGCGCCGGTGACGGTGAATCCCGCAGCCTGAAGCGCGTTGGCAACAAGACCAGCATCGTTGGCCGGCGTCGCCAGCCTGCCCGCCTTGTATTGATCGTTGCCGATGACAAGAGCAAACCGTTGCTCTTGTGCATGCCCCACGCTTTGACCGAGCAACAACGCCAGGACGATAGCCGGCCATAACAACGACAGACGTGAAAGCTTCCCCATTGGTGTCCCCGAATCGGCGCGCTATCTGCGCTCTGCGTCGAGCGGAATCCTGCCGATCAATGGGTCCAAATGATGTCGAAACGACCCTCCGTACCGCGAGCGACGACGTGATGAGACGGGTTGTCCGCTCATTTGATGTCGGCTATTCGCTTATTGGGTGATGGCGTGGCAATGAGTGTGTTGCATGGCGGGTCGTCCGTTTAATGCGGTGCGTCGTAAAAGTTGGATTTGCGTCCGTCGCCGCAGCACGCTAAAAAGTATCTAACAAACTGTTTCTTAACTTGGCTTGCCGCATGTGCGGTAGCGTCTGCAGGTAGTGGTTTGATTGCAAATCATGGAATCACCATCCGATCTGCCGACTTTTCTTTCTGTTCCGCAAGGGATAGAAGCTGCGTTCATTGGAGAGGGAGGTTTCATGGCTAAGAGAGCAAAGAAAAGGCGCGCTTGGACCACAGTCGAGGTCCGCGATCTGAAATCGATGGCGCGCAAGAAGACACCGGCGGGCAAAATTGCCAAGAAGTTAAGACGGTCTGAGGGCGCAACGCGCCAGAAGGCTTTCAGCATCGGGCTGTCACTCGATTCCCGTTCCTGAACAAAACGCAATCATAAAATTCGCTTTTAACGCGCATCGGCGCCGATCTGGAAACAGGTTCGGCGCCGAGGCGTGACGATTTGTTATTGAAGCTGTGCTCAGTTGCGCGGCGGTGATGTCGGCCGAGCGATGGCGGCTGGACGGTTGCGATTGGTATCAGCAGGGACGACGTCTGCTGACCAGCGCGTTGCAGGGCCCCGGGGAACGGCCGTAACGGGGAAAGGCCTGACGGAACCGCAATTTAGTCATTAACCGCGGGGCCTGAACCGGCACCCTATTGTGGCGTACTAAGGGTATGATAGTGGGCTCTGGCGTATATTCGGTCGGGTGTTTCGCTATTTCGGCTCTCGGCTCGGCCATTGCTTCCCGGGAGACAGGTTTGGACGTGATACCGCGCCCGTTACCGTATTAGGCTGCCCCGATGAAACAGCCCCTCGGCCCGCCGCGACAGGCACCTGCGAGTTCCGAACTCGCCGATGCCCTTGGCGCCTGTCGGCGCGCCTTCATCGCCATCGCCATGTTCAGCGGCATGAGCAACTTGTTGATGCTCACCGGCGCGATGTTCATGCTCGAAGTTTATGACCGGGTCTTGCCGAGCCGCAGCGTGCCGACTCTCGTGGCTTTGTTGATCCTGGTGATCGGCCTTTATGCCGCGCAGGGCGTCATCGACACGATCCGCAGCCGCATCCTGGTCCGTATCGGCAACAGCCTCGACGAGGCCATGAGCATGCGGGTCTATGACGCCATCGTCCGTCTGCCGCTCAAAGCGGGCGGCAGGGGCGACGGTGTTCAGCCGATCCGCGATCTCGACACGGTGCGGGGGTTTCTTTCCGGGCTCGGCCCGGTTGCGCTGATGGATCTGCCGTGGATGCCAGTCTATCTGTTCATCTGCTTTTTGTTCCATGTCTATATCGGCCTGACTGCCCTGGTTGGTGCCCTCATCTTGATCACGCTCACCATTTTTACCGAGATGGCGACGCGACGGCCGACCCGCAGCGCGACCCAGTTCGCCGTCGCGCGTAATGCGCTGCTTGAGGCGAGCCGCCGCAACGCCGAAGCAATTACGGCGATGGGCATGGTCGGCCGTATCGCGCGGCGCTGGGACGACCTCAATCGCAAATATGTGGAGTCGAGCCAGCGCGCGAGCGATGTGACCGGCGGCCTGGGCGCGATGTCCAAGGTTCTGCGCCTGCTGTTGCAGTCGACCCTTCTGGGCGTCGGCGCGTGGCTCGTGATCAATCAGCAATCGACCATGGGCATCATCATCGCGGGCTCGATCCTGGGCGGCCGGGCGCTGGCGCCGGTCGATCTTGCCATCGCGAATTGGCGCGGTTTCGTCGGCGCGCGGCAGAGTTGGAGCCGGCTGTCGCGATTGCTCGCGCATTTGCCGGTCCAGACCCTGCCGATGCCGCTCCAGCCGCCGCAGCGCACCCTTGTGGTCCAGAACGGTGCCGTGGCAGCTCCCGGCGGGCAAAAGATCATCTGCCAGGACGTGAATTTCACGCTTACCGGCGGCAAAGCGCTGGGTGTGATCGGTCCCACCGCCTCGGGCAAGTCATCGCTGGCGCGCATGCTGGTCGGCGTCTGGACGCCGGTGCGCGGCACGGTTCGTCTCGACGGCGCCAGCATCGACCAGTGGTCGCCGGAGGCGCTGGGCCGTTACGTCGGCTATCTGCCGCAGGATGTCGAGCTGTTTCCCGGCAATGTGGCGCAGAACATCGCGCGCTTCGAAGATCCGCCGGATTCGGAGGCGGTGCTCGCCGCCGCACGAGCGGCCGGTGTGCACGATCTCATCGTCAACCTGCCGGAAGGTTACGAGACGAATGTCGGCGACAACGGCGGCGCGCTCTCGGCCGGGCAGGCGCAACGCATCGGTCTCGCCCGCGCGCTTTATCGCGATCCGTTCCTGGTCGTGCTTGACGAACCGAATTCCAACCTCGATGCCGAAGGCGATGAAGCCTTGACGCGGGCCATTCTGGGTATCCGCGCGCGGGGCGGCATCGTGGTGGTGGTTGCGCATCGCCCTAGCGCAATCGCTGGCGTCGATTACATTCTGGTGATGGCCAAGGGCCGCCAGCAGCAGTTCGGGCCGAAAGAGGAAGTCCTAAACCGCGTGATTCAGCCGCCACCGCCGCAGCGGGCGCTCAAGGTGGTGCCGGATCAAGGGGGAGCCTGATGGGTGACGCCGCGGCCTCGCAAGCGCTGCAATCGATCCGCAAGCACGTTATCGCGGGGAGCATCCTGGTCTCCGTCTTGGTGTTCGGCCTTGGCGGCTGGGCTTCGACCGCGGAGATTTCCGGGGCGCTGATCGCGCAGGGCTCCGTCGTCGTCGATTCCAACATCAAGAAAGTGCAGCACCCGACCGGCGGCGTGGTCGGCGAGGTGCGCGCCCATGATGGCGATCGGGTCAAGGCCGGCGATATTCTGATCCGGCTCGACGAAACCGTGACGCGCGCCAACCTGGCGATCGTGACCAAGGGCCTCACCGAGCTCTACGCGCGGCGGGCGCGGCTCGCGGCTGAGCGCGACGGCGCCGACTCCGTCGCCATGCCGAAGGAGCTTGCAGACCAAGCCGACGATCCCGACGTCAAGGACGCCATGTCGAGCGAGCGCAAGCTGTTCGACCTGCGGCGCAAGGCACGGCTCGGCCAGAAGGATCAACTCCGGCAGCGGATTGCGCAGTTGCAGGAGCAGATCACCGGTCTGTCGGCGCAGCTCGACGCTAAGGACAAGGAGACCAAGCTCATCACCCAGGAATTGCAGGGCGTCCGCGACTTGTGGGCAAAAAACCTGGTTCAGCTCAATCGCCTCACCTCGCTCGAACGCGACGCGGCGAAGATCGAGGGCGAGCGGGGCCAGCTCATTGCGTCTTCCGCGGAGGCGAAGGGTAAGATCGCCGAAACCCAGCTGCAAATCCTCCAGGTCGATCAGGATGCCACCAGCGACGTCGCCAAGGAATTACGCGACATAGACAGCAAGATCGGCGAATTCGTCGAACGCAAGGTGACCGCCGAAGACCAGCTCAAACGTACCGATATTCGCGCCCCGCAGGACGGTGTCGTCTTTCAGTCCACGGCGAACACAGTGGGCGGCGTGATTGCGGCCGGCGATCCGATCATGCTGATCGTTCCCGAGGCTGACAATCTCATGGTCGAGGTCAAGGTTGATCCCAAGGACATCGACCAGGTGCAGTTCGGCCAATCGGTGGTTTTGCGCTTCTCGGCGTTCGACATGCGCACGACGCCCGAGATCAACGGTACCGTTTCGCGCATCGCGGCTGATACCAGCACCGACCAGCGCACCGGCCAGACTTATTATCTGGTGCGTATCGCGATGAGCGCGGACGAAGTTTCGCGCCTCGGCAGGGTCAAGCTTACGCCGGGCATGCCGGTCGAGGCCTTCATCCAGACCGGCGAGCGCACCCTGGTCGCCTATCTGATCAAGCCGCTGCGTGATCAGCTCATGCGGTCGTTCCGGGAAAAATAAGCGGAACGGGGCGGGTGTCGCGGTCCGCTTTTGCTATAATCGCAAAACGCGATCAGGTGTCGCCTGAAACCACGCTTCCGCTGGTGCTGGGAATGTCCGGTTCATGACGAGGATAGCACGCTGGGCGCGACAGTTCGGTCTGGCGCGGGCGGTTTGCATCCTGCTGCTGTTCGCGCTGGTGCCGTTGCGCATCCTCGATCCAGGACCGCTCGAAGAGATAAGGCTGCGAACCTTCGATCTGTTCCAGGTGCTGCGTCCGCGCGAGCAGACGATCCGTCCGGTCGTCATCGTCGATATCGATGAGGCGAGCCTCAAGGAAATCGGACAATGGCCCTGGCCGCGGACCATCGTCGCCAATCTGATCACGCGTATCACGCAGGCGGGAGCGGTTGCGACGGGTTTCGACATCATCTTCGCCGAGCCCGATCGCATGTCACCCGCCGTCGCGGCCGAGAGTTTTCGCGGTCTCGACGAGGAGACTCGTGCGAAACTGAGCAGTTTGCCGAGCAATGATGATGTGCTGGCCGCAGCGATCAAGCAGGGGCGCGTCGTCGTCGGTCAGGTCGGCGCATCGACGCCGCAGCCGCGTACGCAAACCGAAAAGAAGCTGGAGACCGGCTTCGCAATTCTCGGTGCCGATCCGACGCCCTATTTGGTGACGTTCCCGGGCCTCTTGCGCAACATTCTCCCGCTCGAGCAGGCGGCGGCCGGGCGCGGACTGTTTTCAATCGTTCCCGAGAGCGACGGCATTATCCGGCGCGTGCCGATGATCATGGAAGCCCAGGACTCGCTGGTGCCGGCGCTGACGATGGAAATGCTGCGTGTCGTCACCCATGCCGGCGCGATTCAGGTCCGCACGGCGGAGGCTGGCGTGAAATCGGTGCAGGTGCCGGGCCTGGTCGTGCCGACCGATGATCGCGGGCAGATCTGGGTCCACTTCAACAAACACGATCCGGCGCGCTACGTCTCCGCGAAGGACGTGTTGCAAGGCAATCTGCCGCCCGATCGCCTTCGCGGCAAGCTCGTGCTTATTGGTACTTCGGCCACCGGCCTCCTCGACATCAAGACGACACCCGTCGAAGCGGCCATGCCCGGCGTCGAAGTGCACGCGCAAATCCTCGAAAGTGTGCTGACCAAGTCGCCGCTCACTTATCCTGAATATGCCATCGGCGCTGAGATTGTCATTGCGGTACTTTTCGGGCTCGCCATCATTGTCGCGGCGCCGATGTTGTCGGCGTCGACTGTCATTGCGCTCGGTGTCGTCCTGATCGCCTGTTTGATCGGGATGTCATGGTATTTCTTCGTCGAGAACAGCCTGCTGATCGACTTCACCTATCCGCTGATGTCGAGCTGGCTCATCTATCTGGTGCTGACATTCGTGAATTACTTTCGCGAGCAGAAACAACGCCAGCAGATTCGCTCCGCATTCGGCTATTACCTTTCGCCGCATATGGTCGAGCAGCTCGCCAAATCGCCGGAGAAGCTGGTGCTTGGCGGCGAAGAGCGCCGCATGACCATCCTGTTCAGCGATGTGCGCGGCTTCACCACGATCTCCGAGCACTACAAGGACGATCCTCAGGGTCTGACTCGCCTGATGAACCGCTTTCTCACGCCGCTCACCAACGCGATCATCGAGCGCAAGGGCACCATCGACAAATATATCGGCGACGCCATCATGGCGTTCTGGAACGCGCCGGTCGACGACGGCGATCAGGAGGCCAATGCCTGCGACGCCGCGCTTGAAATGCAGGCCCGGGCGCAAGCGCTTAACGTCGAGCTCAAGCGCGAAGCGGAAACGAATGGCGGCGTCTATATGCCGCTGCGGATCGGCATCGGTCTCAACACCGGACCGTGCGTGGTCGGCAACATGGGCTCCGACTTCCGATTCAATTATTCGGTGCTGGGCGATACAGTCAACGTCGCCTCGCGTCTTGAGGCGCGCACGAAGGACTATCGGCTGCCGCTCGTCATTGGCTCGCGAACGGCGGAAAAGGCCAAGGAAAAGTTCGCCACGATGGAGATCGATCTCATCCAGGTGAAGGGTAAGAAAGAGCCCGAAGCCGTATTCGCCGTGCTGGGGCGTGCCGGCGCCGAGCAAGAGCCGGGGTGGACCGAATTGCGCGAGCTTAACGCGCGCATGCTGGAGAATTATCGCAAGCAGAATTGGGACGAGGCGCTGTCGCTCATCGCGCGAGCCCGCAAGGTCCGCGACGGCTTCGACGTTTCGGGGCTGTACGACATGTACGTCGAACGCATCGAAGCCTACCGCGCCAATCCGCCGCCGCCCGATTGGGACGGCGTTTACGAAGCCGAATCGAAGTAGAACACGCGAACTTCAGTCGAGAGAGCTCGGCGCGGATGCAATTCCTTGGCGCGGCGCCGCGGCGCGTTGCACGTCGGGCGCGGGCATGCGCAACGCCGCCCGCACGCCGGTCTCGTCGAGCACGAACAGCGGCTGCAACCGTCGCATGTCGGTGTCATCGACCATTGTCAGCCAGCGATTGTCGAGCACGATCCATTCGCCATCGAGGCGAACGGCTGTGACCGCATGATCTTCGCCGACCGCGGCGTCACGCACGATGACGAGCCGCACGTCTTCGGCGGGAATTCCGGTCTCGATCAGCGCGACATATTTGGCGATGGCATAGTCCTCGCAGTCGCCGAGGCCGGTGGTGAATGTGTCGAGCGGCGCGCTCCAGCGATCGACGACGCCCCATTGAGCGAGATCGCTCATGGGTCGAATCGCGAGATTGACGGCGCGGTTGATAGTGCCGATGCGGACGCGGCCGGTTTGGGCGCGGCCTTCCGCGACAATGGCAAGGAATTTTCGCGCCGCCGACGGACATCGGTCGTTGCTCGCGCGGCAGCGCGCGAAGATATCGCTCTCGGCGCGGATGTCGGCCTCTACCCCGGTCCATTTCGCATAGATTCCGCCGCTATAGATCGGCAACGTGGCAAGGCCGAAGGGTTGCGGCGCCGGGTGGGCCGCAACAGCAGGTGCCGCAACTGCGGGTGAAAGATTGGTGGGTTCAGCCGGATCGAGCGCGGCGATCTTCACGTGTGCTTGGCCGCCTTCGCGCCGCGGCTCTGCGGGTTGATCCGGCGGCGCTGTTTGTTGCGGCGTCTGAGTTTCAAGCTGGTTTTCCGTCGCTGTCTGCGGCGCCGGCGCTGCCGCGGAAACTGTCGCAGCATCGAGATCGGCGGCTATGTTTGCTTCGCCGTTTGAATCGGTCGGCATGGCAATAAGGAATGCGGCAATGCCGCATGCCGCGACGCGCCCGAACATTTTGACGTCCCTGCAAGGCCGGGTGCGGCGCTTGCGCGCTCGGTCCCGGCTTTTTCTTCAGGGAGGCCAATAGCCCCGTCGCTGCTGCCGTCCGGTTAAGGCCGTGGATGCTGGATTGTTTGAACAAAGATAGCGTGCAGGAAGCGTTGCATCGGTCCGGACAATTTTATCGAATGCGTCGTCGGACCATGTACAGCGCCTGAATTCCGCGATTAAATGACATTGCTAAGACGTTAACAAAACGATCAACGGGAGGATTGCCATGCGCCGGACCGGACCAGTGACTTTCTGCGGCCTTGTGGCGCTAGGGCTCGCGCTGGGGATCGGCAATGCTCTCGCGCAGGATAAGACTTTCGAGCTGAAACTTTCGCATTGGGTGCCGCCGTCGCATCCGCTCCAGAAGGCGCTGGAGGATTGGGGCGCCTCGATCGAAAAGGATTCCGGCGGCACCATCAAATACAAGGTTTATCCCGCGCAGCAGCTCGGTAAGGCTTTCGATCATTACGACATGGCGCGCGACGGCATCGCCGACGTGACTTATGTGAGTCCCGGCTATCAGCCCGGCCGTTTCCCGATCTTCGATGCCTCGAACTTGCCGTTCATGATGTCGAACGCCAAAGGCGGCACGGAGGCGCTCGACGATTGGTACCGCAAATACGCCGCGACCGAGATGAAGGACGTGAAATACTGCTTCGCTTTCACCCACGATCCCGGCAGCTTCCATTCCCGCACCAAGAAAATCATGGTGCCGGCCGACATCGCCGGCATGAAAGTGCGGCCCGCCCACGCTACGACGGCCTCGCTTGTCACTTCGCTCGGCGGCACCAATGTGCAGGCAGCCGCGCCGGAAGTGCGCGACATCCTGGAAAAAGGCGTGGCGGACGCGGTGACGTTTCCGTGGGGATCGATCCTGCTGTTCGGGATCGACAAAGTCACGAAGTACCACATGGATGTTCCGCTCTATACCACGGGCTTTGTCTGGGTCATGAACAAGGGCACCTATGCGGCGATGTCGCCCTCACAGCAAAAGGTGATCGACAATCACTGCAACAGGGAATGGGCGGAACGGGTCGCGGCTCCGTGGGCCGACTTCGAGCACGAAGGCATCGCGAAGCTTAAGGCTGAGCCCGGCCATGAAGTCTATGCGATCTCAGACGCGCAGCTTGATCTGTGGAAGGCGGCGGCGGTGCCGGTGGTGAAGACCTGGTCCGACGCGGTCAAGAAAGCTGGCGGCGATCCGGATACGGCGCTGAAGGATCTTAAAGACACGCTCGCCAAATACAATTCCAGCTACTGAGAGAAATTGAATCGGACGGCGCGCCGCCGGTGCAATGAGCGGAGCGAGGAAGTAATTCGGCGTCGATGGCGGACAAATCTCGCTGCGCGAACGAGTGCGGTGTCGAATGCGATGTACAGAAGAAGCGTTCTGCGGTTAAATAGCAAAATTCGGCATAAGACTAAAGTTTGAGGGGAGAAACTTGATGCATCGTTCGCGCCACCGGTCCATTTGCAGCTTTGCCGCGCTGGGTCTCGCGTTCAGCCTGGGCACCGCATCCGCGCAGGACAAGACTTTCGAGCTGAAGCTGTCGCACTGGGTGCCCCCGTCGCATCCGTTGCAGAAGGCGATCGAGGACTGGGGCAACGACGTCGAGAAGGCCTCGAATGGCACCATCAAGTACAAAATCTATCCGTCGCAGCAACTCGGCAAAGCGTTCGACCACTACGATATGGCGCGCGACGGCATCGCTGATTTTGTCTACGTCAACCCGGGCTATCAGCCGGGCCGTTTCCCGATCATCGCCGCTGGCGAACTGCCGTTCGTCGTCGGCCAGGCCAAAGGGGGAAATCGCGCCATCGACGCCTGGTACCGCAAATACGCGGCAAACGAGATGAAGGACGTGCACTATTGCTTCTCTTTCGTGCTCGATCCGGTGGCTTGGCACTCGACCAAAAAGAAGATCGTAGTACCGGCGGATATCAAGGGTATGAAGGTCCGGCCGGCCCAGGGCACCATCGCTGCGTGGGTGACGCAACTCGGCGGCACCAACGTTGAATCCAGCGCGCCGGAAGTCCGTGACGTCCTTGCCAAAGGCGTTGCCGACGCGGTCACGTTCCCGTGGGGTTCGATGCTGCTATTCGGCATCGACAAGGTCACCAAGTACGACATGGACGAGCCGTTGGGCTCGGTGATGTTTCAGTGGTTGATGAATCCCGCCACCTACAACGCGATGTCGGCATCGCAGAAGAAGGTGATCGACGATCACTGCACGACGGAATGGGCCGGCAGGTTCGCCGATCCGTGGGTTGATTTCGAGCACGGCGGCCTGGAGAAGATCAAGGCCGAGCCGGATCACGAGGTCTATAAAATATCAGACGAGCAGCTCGGCGAATGGAAGAAGTCGGCCGAGCCGCTCAAGCAGAAGTGGGCGGCGGACGTGAAGAAGGCGGGCGGCGATCCCGACGCGATCTGGAAAGACCTGCAAGCTTCACTGGCCCAATACAGCGCAGGATTCTGACCCGCTCATTATCGGCACTCCGAGCGTTGCCGCGAAGGCGAATTCCCGCGTTTGCGGGCATCAGCGGAGTGAGAAATTCTCATGCGTTCAATTCTCATCCTTTTGGGATCGGTTGATGGTTGAGCCGGAGGCGACGCCGCAGGCGCGCAAGCCCAATGCGATGGATCGCTTTATCGATGTCATCGAGCTCATCGCCGCATTTTTCGTCGGCATCGTCGCGCTCGATATCTTCGTTTCGGTAATGCTGCGTTACTTCTTCAGCATGCAGATACCCGACAGTTATGATTTCGGCCGTCTGCTGCTCGGCATTCTGATCTTTTGGGGTATTGCGGCGACCTCCTACCGCGGCAATCACATCACCGTCGATCTGCTCTACGCCAATGTCGGCGACCGGATGAAGCGCGTCATGGACGTGTTTGCCACACTGGTGCTGCTGTTCGTGGTGACCGTGCAGACCTATACGCTCTTCGACAAGGTGCGCGGCACCTACGCCGATCACGTGCTCACCTTCGATCTGCGGCTGCCGGTCTGGCCGTTCTATCTGGTGGCCTGGATCGGGGATGTCTCGGCGGTGCTGCTGATCGCCGTGCGCACCTACCGGCTGATTTTCCATCCCGAGCTGCTCGGCGGCCAATATCAGATCAAGCTGGTCGAATGAGGCGCACCCGATGAGGCGCAGGTGAGCACCGACGCGGTTGCCGTTTTCGGCTTCGTCGTTCTATTCGCGCTGATGCTGCTGCGCGTGCCGGTCGGCATGGCCATGGGCCTCGTCGGAGTGAGCGGCTTTGCCTATATCGTCGGCGGCACCGCAGCGCTGAAAAGCGTCGGGCTCACCTCGATGCGTACGGTGACCGACTACACCTTCGGCGTTATTCCGATGTTCCTGCTAATGGGTGCGTTCGTATCCAATTCCGGCATGAGCCGTGAATTGTTTCGCGCGGCGAATTCATTCCTCGGCCACTACCGCGGCGGATTGGGCATCGCCACCATTGCGGCTTGCGCCGGCTTCGCGGCGATATCCGGCTCGTCCGTCGCCACTGCCGCCACCTTCGCGACCGTCGCTTATCCCGAGATGCGGCGCTACAATTACCCGCAATCGTTCGCGACCGGCGTCATCGCCGCCGGCGGCACGCTCGGCGCCATGCTGCCGCCTTCGACCGTGCTCGCCGTCTACGGCATCATCACCGAGCAGGACATCGGCAAGCTGTTCATCGCCGGAATCATCCCCGGATTGTTGGCCGCGTCGATGGACATGCTCACGGTCGTTGTCATCGGCAAAGTGCGGCCGAATTTCCTGCCGTCGGCGCCGCGGCATAGCTGGGCGGAGCGGCGCGCCGGATTGATCGACATATGGGCGACGCTTTTGCTCTTCTGCTTCGTCATCGGCGGCCTTTACGGCGGGCTGTTCACGCCGACGGAGGCGGGCGGCGTCGGCGCCTCGGGCGCGCTACTGATCGGCGTCGCGCGCGGCAAGCTCACGCGTCCGGAAATCCGCCGCTCGCTGCTTCAGGCGGTGCGCACCGCGGCCGCAGTGCTCACGGTGCTGATCGGCGCGCTGCTGTTCGGCTATTTCCTGACGGTGACACAGACGCCGCAGAAGGTGACGGCGTTCCTCACCGATCTCGGCCTCGGCCGCTACGGTGTGCTGGCGCTGATCATGCTGATGTACATCGTGCTCGGCTGCCTCATGGATTCGCTTGCCATGATCATCCTCACGATCCCGATCATTTTCCCCGTGGTCACCCAGCTTGGCTTCGATCCGATCTGGTTCGGCGTTATCATCGTGATGACGGTCGAGCTTGGACTCATTCACCCGCCGGTCGGCATGAATGTGTTCGTGATCAAAAGCGTGGTCCAGGACGTGAGCTTCTCGACGATTTTTGCCGGCGTGCTGCCGTTCATCGTCACCGATCTGATTCGCCTGGTGATCCTGATCGCGTTTCCGATCCTTGCGCTCTGGCTGCCGTCGCACATGTGACGCTGTCATTGCGAGACGCGTCAGCCATCGCGGCGGTAACCGGTCAGCCCCGGCCGATAGGATTTCTCGTCGAGGAACTGCGTCATGCCCTTTTCGCGGCCCTTCTCCGGGTCGTTGAAACGCAGTTGATCGAGCTTGGCGAACAAGTAGTCCTCGGCGTCTTCCCACGACATGTCGCCGACGCGCCTTGCCGCGTGCTTGGCGATGCGCAGCGCCATCGGATTTTTTCCGATGAGCGTCGCTGCGAGCTTTGCCGTGCGCCCGCGCAGTTCGGCGCGCGGCACGGCTTCGTTGACGAGGCCCATGGCGGCGGCCTTGCGGCCGTCGAACGGCTCGCCCGTCATGATGTAATACATGGCGTCGCGATGGTTCATCACGGAAACGACCGCCTTGGTGACGGTGCCGGCAGGAATGATGCCCCAATTGATTTCCGACAGTCCGAAGGTGGCATCTTCCGCAGCGATCGCGAGATCGCAGGCAACCATCGAATTGAAGGCGCCGCCGAAGCACCAGCCGTTGACCATGGCGATGGTCGGCTTGCCGTAAAATTGCAGCCGCTTCCACTGCGCCACGGCGCTCTTGCGCATGATCTTCATGCGTTCGTCGTAATTGAGCTTGTCGGTGGCGCGGAAATATTCGCGCAGGTCCATTCCGGACGAATAGGCCTCGCCGGCGCCGGTCAGGACCAGCGCGCCGCAGCGGTCGTCTCCTTCAAGCGCCTCAAACACGTCCAGCATCTCGAAAGACAAGGCGGGATTGATCGCGTTGCGCTTCTCCGGCCGGTTCATCGTCACCCAGGCGACGCGGTCGACGATTTCGACCAGGACGGTATTGCCGCCGGGAAGCGGGGCGGCGTGTGTAATGGCGCTCATTGATCGGGGTCCTCTGCGCGAACGTGCGTGGATTTCTTAAACCATCGCAACGACCGGACAAAGGGCTTGGGCCGGCGCGGTTGGCAATGGACAAGGCGCGGGAAACTCGGCATGGCAATGCCGCGACGAAGGGGGAAGACATGGAATTGAAGCTCAACGGCCGTACCGCCTTGATCACCGGCAGCTCGAAAGGGATTGGCCTCTCGGTCGCGCAATGGTTTGCGCAGGAAGGCGTCAATGTCTGTCTGGTGGCGCGCTCGGGCAGTCAATTGGAGAGAGAAGGCGAGGCGATCGCCAAGGCGACAGGCGTCAAAGTGCGCACGCTTGCCGCCGATCTTTCCAACGCCGCGGCACGCGAGGATGTGTTCAAGGCCTTTCCGGATGTCGACATCCTCGTCAACAACGCCGGCGCCATTCCGGGCGGATCGATCGACGATGTGCAGGAGCCGGCGTGGCGCGCCGGCTGGGACCTCAAAGTGTTCGGCTATGTGGGTCTGACGCGGCTCTATTTGCGCATGATGAAGGAGCGGCGTCGCGGCGTCATCGTCAATGTCATCGGTCTCGGCGGTGAGCGGCTTGATGCGACCTATATCGCCGGGGCGATGGGCAACGCCGGCCTGATGGCGTTCACGCGCGCCATCGGCGGCACCAGCACCGACTTTGGCGTGCGGGTGCTCGGCGTTAATCCGGGTCCGGTGCTGACCGATCGTGTCGAAGTTCTGGGCCGCAAGCGGGCGGCGACGCTTTATGGCGATGAGAACCGATGGCGCGAGAGTTTTGCCAAAATGCCTTACGGCCGTCCCGCGTCTTGCGACGAGATCGCCGCTACGGTCGTGTTTCTCGCGTCGGATCTGTCGTCCTATACCAGCGGCACCATCGTCACGATCGACGGCGGGCTCGCCAATCGCGGCGGCATGCCATAGCGGGACAAAGGCTTAGCTTCGTCCGCCGCCCGCAAGCACCGCGCGCGTGGCGCGGTCGGGTCCGAAATCATCGACGCTGTCGATAGCCAGGAGATCGGCAAGCCGCGTGCGCGCACGGTTGACGCGGCTTTTGATGGTGCCGACGGCGCAGCCACAAATCGACGCCGCATCTTCGTAAGAGAAACCGGAGGCGCCGACCAGAATCAGCGCCTCGCGCTGATCCGCAGGGAGCTTGGCCAGCGCGGTGCGAAATTCCTCGAACTCGACGCGACCGACCTGTTCGGGATGCGATTTGAGCGTGTCGGCATAGCGGCCGTCGGCGTCTTCGACTTCCCGGCGGCGCTTGCGATACTCGGATCGGAACAGGTTGCGCAGAATGGTGAACAGCCATGCCGGCATGTTGGTACCGGGCTCGAACGAGTCGATGTGCGACAGCGCGCGCAGCAACGTCTCCTGCACCAAGTCGTCGGCGCGGTCGATATTGCCGCACAAGGAGATGGCGAAGGCGCGCAAGCTCGGCACGGTGCTGAGCACTTGGTCGCGGATCGCCGGATCGAGTTTCATGCGTACGGCCTCGTCCATCGTCAGTCCTGGTCGCTCAGCTTGCGGACCAGATCGGTGATGTGCTCCGGGACTCCCTGGTTGACGAAGTCGTCGTACATCGCCCGCAATTGTTGGCCGATCCGCGCCTGGACCTCGCGGCCAAGGCGCGCGTCAGGCTTTCGGGGAGTGGTGGGCCTTCCCATAGAATCTAGGGCCTCCGGCTTGTCCCCATCGGACTTGTCCAATTCCATCGGTTCCAGGTTCGTTCTGCGGTTCTTCATTTCGTCGTTTTTTCCCCGTTCACCCATGAGCCTACCCAGCAGCCAATCCAACCCTCTGAGGCAAAATCCCGCTCCATTGGCCCCAACGCGCGCCTTTTCTTAAGGTTCCTCGTCGGGGAACTTTTTTTCGCCCCGCACGTTTTCGCCGGTAGCTTTGGGACTTATGGAAGGGGAGGGTGCATGTCCACCTCACAAGCCGTACTCCAGCACCTGCCGTTTTTGCGCCGTTACGCCCGGGCTCTCACGGGGAATCAGGCGTCGGGTGACGCCTATGTGGCGGCCACGCTGGAATCGCTGATCGCAAGCCCGGAGGTGGTCGGAAACAGCCCAAATTCGCGGGTCGCGCTCTATCGCCTGTTCACCAGGATCTGGAACTCCGTCCCAGTGAACGGCAAAGCTGAAAGTGGCGACATCACTCTGCCACCTGAGCATCATCTCACTCAGATCACGCCGCGTCCGCGTCAGGCATTCCTGCTGGTCGCGCTGGAAGGCTTCTCCGAAGAAGATGCCGCGCACATCCTTGACTGCGACCTGACGACGCTGCGCAGCCTGGTCGAAGAATCCGGCCGCGAGCTGGCGGCCGAAATTGCCACCGACGTCCTCATTATCGAGGATGAGACGTTCATCGCCATGGACATCGAAGCCTTGGTCGAAAGCCTCGGCCACAAGGTCATCGGTATCGCTCGTACGCATAGCGAAGCTGTGGCCCTTGCAAAGCAGAAACGGCCCGGTCTCATCTTGGCCGACATTCAGCTTGCCGACGGCAGCTCCGGCCTTGATGCGGTGAACGAGCTCCTGGGCTCCTTCGAAGTGCCGGTTATCTTCATCACCGCCTATCCTGAGCGTTTCCTCACCGGACAGCGGCCCGAACCGGCATTCCTTATTGCCAAGCCTTTCCAACTTGCGGTGGTCTCCGCCGTGGCGAGCCAGGCTCTGTTCTTCGGCCGTAATGCGCGACAGCGCGAACGCCGGGCCAGCGCGCACCAAGCATCGCTGTAATTCTCCCCAACGTCATTCCGGGGCCTCGCGTCAGCGAGAGGCCCCGGAATTCGAAAACCCCTGTCGTGGGAATTGCACTCGGCGCCGACCCGCCGAGTCCATGGTGAGGGATTCCGGGCTCGCCGTTTTACGGCACCCCGCATCACCTGACAAAAAATAAGGGCGCAGCCGATCGGCATATCGACTGCGCCCAAAACACCGGCCAAGCACGGGGGGAGGGGGAAAGGATGGCCGGCTGCCATACCAAATCCGTCGTCGGCCTTATTGTTCCGCGCCGATCGCGACGGGCGGCTTGCGATTTTCAGAAATCACGCAGGCGTGAGGAGAGATCAACTCGAGTTCTAATCACGTACAGGTGAATGAACCTGCTCACAGGAACCGCCGTCAATATTTACTGTTGAGTTCAGTGCTCGGGCTGGGGCCGTCGGTGCGCTTCAACAACAAAGTTTGTTTGGGCGCGCAGGAGAAGGTCCGATGATCAGGCAGTTTGGACTTCGCGCGGCAAGTGCGTTCGGTCTCTTCGTACTCGCGATATTTTTAGTTGGGCTTTATCCGTTTTTTGGTCTGACTGCGGGCGCCGGAGTGACACGGATCGCACCGGCAGTTTCGGTCGATCGAACCCTTAAGGGCGATCTGCTGCCGCTCTCGACATCACCCATATACGACGTTCCGGATTGGAAAAATGATTTCGGCGCCTTTGCGAGCCTGCAACAGCGTAGCGCCGGGCCGCGCGTGCTGACGCCGCTTGGCTGCGACCCTGCCTTCAGTCCGATTTACACACCCGTGGCGGCAAATATTTTTGGCCGCTGCATGACCTGACGGGCCGTCGATTTTGTTTTGATTTTCATCGGCTGAAATTTTGTCAGCACGCACAGAGCCGCGACGCGTTAGCAGAAAAAAGATCGCTCGGGGTCGAGCCGTCGCCTCTCATCAGATTTTTGCGTTACGAGTGCAGTGGGGAACTTCCCATTGTCTCGCGGCTTAATCGGTTCGAGGTTTCGGCTTTTGCACGGTGGAGCGGGTCATGTCAGCAAGCAGGCGTGCGCTGCGTCTTGGCAGCGTTGTGTTTGGTTTGATCCTCGCAGTGCCGGTCGTCCCGGCTTTTGCGCAGGCGCTGTCTTATGGGCCGGTGGGTCAATATCAGCCGGTCTTTCCACAATACGCTCCGCAGCCCCCAGAGCCGCAGGCCCAAGAGCGCGACGGCGCAACGTCGGACGACGAACTGCCGGCCGCGTTGCGCCGCCAAGTGGTTGGCTATCAGGGTAATGAAGCGCCAGGGACAATCATCATCGATACCGCGCACACGTTCCTTTACCTGACGCTCGGCGACGGCAAGGCGTTGCGCTACGGCATCGGTGTCGGCCGACAGGGCTTTACCTGGTCGGGCACCGAGACGATTTCGCGAAAGGCCGAGTGGCCCGATTGGATACCCCCGGCCGAAATGGTCGCAAGGCAGCCATACCTGCCGCGCTGGGTCGGAGGCGGTCCAGGCAATCCGCTGGGAGCGCGTGCGCTCTATCTCGGCAACACCGACTATCGCATTCACGGCACCAACGACCCGACGTCGATCGGCAAACATGTCTCCAGCGGCTGCATCCGGCTGCGGGATGCAGACGTGATCGACCTCTACAGCCGCGTCGGGGTCGGCACCAAGGTCGTCGTTCTGCCGAACAACCTGCGGGCAGCCGTGGACGCAGGCGGCGGAGCGCGGACCGCGGCAAGGATCGAGCCTCGCTCCGCGGCGTCCCTTGCCACCACTGCAGCGTCGGCTGAGGCGATATCCGGGATTTACTGACAACTTCCGCGGCCTTCTCGCGGCTGTCACATCCAACAGTTCGACGGCAAGGGCCGAAACACGATGGATCGAGTTTCGGCCCTCTGTCGTTGATAAAAATATGGCGATGTGAATCGCAGGGCTGTGGAAGTGTAACGGTATGGAAACGCCCGAGCGGGACAGGTCAAAAGAAATCAAGTCGGATAGTCGGGCGGACGCGACGGAGTTTTTCCCGGTTGCGGCGACGGTCCGCGCCGCGCTTGAGGCGGCCCAGATCGGCGTCTGGTCTTGTGATATCGCCACCAATACCTTGACGTGGTCGAGCAATCTTGAATCGATCCATGGCGCGCCTACCGGTAGCTTCGACGGTACCAACGAGGGTTTCGAGCGAAATGTCCGTCGCGACGACTGGCCGGTCGTTACAGCCTCGCTCGAAGCCGCGCTACGCATGCGAGAGCCTTATCGGGTGCGCTATCGGACGCCGTCGCATGGGGGCCGCGAGGAGCGTTGGCTCGAGGCGAGCGGCACAGTCGTTCTGAAGGACGGCACGCCTGAGTGCATGCTCGGCCTCTGTCACGACATCACCGAACGCGTCCATCTCGAGACCGAGCTGCGCAACCGCGCCAAGCAGCAGGAGGCCTTGGCGCAACTCGGCGAACGCGCGCTAGCTGAGCCGGACGTCGAACGGCTTCTCAACGATGCCGTGAGCACGGTAGCGCTCACTTTGTCCGTCGACTTCGTCAAGATATTGGAATTGCTTCCCGGCAACATCGAGCTCCTGCTGCGCGCAGGTTTCGGCTGGAAAACGAGCCTGGTCGGTTCGATTCCGACATCGACCGATCCTGACAGCTATGCCCGCTTCACTTTAGATTCCGCGACACCGATCATCACTGAAGACTTCGCCAAGGAGACGCGCTTCGCGGTGCCGAGTTATCTGAAAGACCACAAATGCGTCAGCGGCGTCAGCGTGACCATCGCCGGCCGCGACGGACGAGCCTTCGGCGTACTCGGCATTTGCACGGCCAAGAAACGGCAGTTCGGCGCGCAGGACGTCTCGTTCCTCGCGGCGGTTGGCAATCTCCTGGCGGGCGCGATCCAACGCCGGCAATTGGAGCAGCGCCACGAACTGATGATCCGCGACATGCGGCACCGCTCGGGGAATCTTTTCTCGCAGCTTCTCGCGCTGTTCTCGCAGACGGCAAAAAATTCAAAAAATATCAGCGATCTCGTCGGCAAATATCAGGCGCGGGTGTTGGCCATGGCGAACGCCCACCGGCTGATCACCGAGGGCGGTTGGCAATCGACTCCGATCCTGGATTTCCTTTACCTGGTGCTGGGCCCCCATCTCGAACGGACAACGCTTAGTGGCCCGAATATCGATCTCGAGCCGGACCCGATCTTCAACTTGAGCGCGGCGCTTCATGAGCTTGCCGCCAATGCGGTCAAGCACGGCAGCCTGTCTAGCGCCAAGGGCCAACTCGATTTGACGTGGTCGGTCAGCCGCACCCGGCGCGGCATGACCCTCATATTGGACTGGGTCGAGAAGAACGGCCCGCCGGCGCGGCGGCCGCGGCATCGCGGGTTTGGTCTGCGCCTGATCGAGCTTGTCATCGAGCGGCAGTTGAACGGCGAAGTGCACAGCACCTATTCGCGCAGCGGCCTCTATGTGCACCTGGTGGTTCCGCTCACGCGCGAGCGCTGGCCCGATCCCGACGACGGCTAGGGCAGGCCGCCGGCGTGCATCGGCGCGTCAAGGCGCATTCGCACCTCAAGGGTGCACGTCTTCGGTAAACCAGTCGGTCGGCAGGTCGTGGCCCAGGCCGCTCTCCTTGGCTTTACGATAAAGCAGCGAGCCGGCCGCCGCGAATTGATAGCCGAGCCCGAGATTGTTGAGGAAACAGGTCACCTCGCCCTCGGTCGTGCGGGCCTCAGCCTGGCCGACAATCAGGTCCGGCAGCGTTGGCAGTTTGGAAAAGTCGATCGCATCGGCCGCCGCCCAGCCGCGGCCGTCGGCGGTCTCCGGCATCACCAGGTCCTTGGTCGCGACCTGGATCGGCTTGGAATCGCGCACGTGGATAGCGATGTGCTTCGCGCGCCGCACAGCTTTCGTCTCGATTTCCGGCACCTTGATCGAGCTCAAATGCATGCCCGGCTCGACCCAGCGCTCGAAGAAAATCGCATCGAGGCTATTGCTGGAGCACATGACGATGTCGGCGCCTTTGACGGCTTCCTCCGGCTGTCCGACTGGAGTGACTTCGACGCCCAGCATTTCACTCATCTGCCGTGAGAATGCGGTTCGATTTTCCGGATTGGGACTGAAGCAGCGAATATTTTCGATGCCGCGCACCGCGCAAACCGCCATCAATTGTGCGCCCGCCTGCCAGCCCGAGCCGAGAATGCCGACCGTCCGCGCATTCTTGCGCGCCATGTATTTGACGCCGAGCCCGTTGGCGGCTCCGACGCGCATGCGCTGCATCACCCCGTCCGGAAAGATCGCCAGCGGCTCGCCATTCTCGACGGAAAACAGCAGCACCAGGCCGACGTAACGGTTGCCCGGCGCCGCCGGTACCTTCTCGCGGACCAGGTTATTGCCCTTCTTCGGCCAAGTGACGATGTCGGAATTGATGCGGACCGCGCCGACGCCGAGCTTCGGAATGACGCCGTCCATGGATTTGAGGCTGTAGATGGCGTCCTCTCGGGAGGTCGGCGTAAAGCAATCCGAGCGCGTTCGTGATACGCCGCGCCCGTCGGCAAGCTCGGCATAGGCCTGCTCGAGCACGTCGATGCATTCCGGCATCGTGAGAAGCTTGCCGACGTCGTCGTTGGACAGGATCAGGGTCATGACTGCCGTGAATTCGCGTGGTTGGGCCGGCGCGCATCATAACCGCGGCGTAACGAATAGATAGCCGCGTTGCATCCGCTTGCCGCATCCGCGGCGCGCGCCCGGCGCTTGCCTCGCCAGCACCGCTCGAACAGAATTCGGCTATCCGGTGCGAGCGTGGGGCGGGCTTTGGACGAGCCGATCATCGAACTCGATAATCTCGGCAAAGCCTTCGCGGTCAACGGGCGCGCGCTGACGGTTTTTGAGCGGCTTTGCTATCGCATCGACAAGGGCAGCTTCGTGTCGATCGTGGGGCCTTCAGGCTGCGGAAAATCGACGCTGCTCAAGCTCATTTCCGGCTTGGAAGCGCCGACGAGCGGCGCGGTGGTGTTTAACGGCCGCCCAGTCGTCGGTCCCGCCAAAGGCATGATCTACGTCTTTCAGCAATATGCGAAGTCGATTTTCCCGTGGCGCACGGTGATGCAGAACATCGAATTTGGCCTCAATGCCACGAAAAACCTGAGAGGCGTGCAAGCACGCGAAAGATGCCGCGAATACATCCGGCTGGTGGGGCTCGAAGGCTACGAGCATTATCATCCCTATCAATTGTCGGGCGGCATGCAGCAGCGCGTATGCATCGCCCGCGCTCTGATCTGCGAGCCGGACGTGCTGCTGATGGACGAGCCGTTCAGCGCGGTTGACGCCATGACACGCGCCATCCTCCAGGAGCTCATTCTGAAAATCTGGGAAACGATCCCCGTCACCATCCTGTTCGTCACCCACGATGTCGACGAAGCCGTTTTGCTGTCGAGCCGCGTGATTTCGCTGAGCCACGCGCCAGCCGCGATCCGCGAAGATTTGCCGATCGACCTGCCGTATCCGCGCGATCAGATCAAGACGCGAGACGACGAACGCTTCACCGCGTTGCGGCAGCGGCTGTTCGCCAGCATCTTTCAGGCCGAAAAGAGTGGCGCGGCTTTGCCGCCAGCGGAGCCACGGCCGTGATCAAGCGCTGGCCCGGGCTCGCTCTGTTCGCGCTGATCTTGCTGCTGTGGGAATTCGCCTCCGCCAATAACCTTGTCGATCAAGTCTCGATTCCACGCGTGAGCGCGATCGTCGCGTCCTGGGTCGCCATCGTGAAGAATGGCCAATTGGCCGCGGCGCTGGCGCCAAGCCTCGGGCGCATTTTCGCGGGCTTTGGGCTTGCGGCCATCGTCGCTGTGCCGCTTGGACTACTGATGGGCAGCATTGCGCTCCTCTACCGGCTCATGGAGCCGTTGACCGAGTTCATCCGCCCGATCCCGGCCGCTGCCTATATCCCGGTGGCGATTCTGTTTCTCGGCATTGGCAACGAGATGAAGATTTTCGTCGTATTTCTCGCCTGCCTGTTTCCGATCCTGCTCAACACCTATGGGGGTGTACGCGGCGTCGACCCGGTGCTGGTCGACACCGGCCGCACCTTCGGTATCTCGCGCTTTAGGGCGCTGTGCCAGATTGTCTTTCCCGCCGCGCTGCCGAGCATCCTCACCGGCATGCGCATCAGCCTCGGCATTGCATTGATCGTTGTGGTTGTGGCCGAAATGATCGCCGGCAACAGCGGCATCGGCTATTACATCCTCGACATGCAGCGCAGCTTTCGCGTGCCGGAAATGTTCGCCGGCATCTTCACGCTCGGGCTGCTCGGCTTTATCATCAATTTCGTGTTCCTGAAGATCGAGCAGCATTTCCTCCGCTGGCGCGGCACTAGCGTGGAAACCTGATGGGCAGATCGAAAATCATGCGCCTTCACATCGACCTCGCCCCGCTTGCGGTTCAGGCGCATTAGCAGCACCGAGGAGCGTCAGCGCGTGCAAGATCCCGGACCGTTTCCGTTCTTTCCCTATCAGGCGATCGTCGATCGGCCGCGCATCACATGGCCGAACGGCGCGCGCGTAGCGGTGTGGGTGATCCCGAATATCGAGCATTTTCACATCGAGATCGGCCATCAGGCACCCGACATCCGCAATCATTCGCGGCGCGATTACGGCAATCGCGTCGGGATTTGGCGCATCATGGATGTACTGGCCAAGCACAAAGTGCGCGGCACGGTGGCACTCAACGGCGAGGTCGGCCGCTTCTATCCGCGCATCATGGAGGAGGCGGCGCGGCTGAAATGGGAACTGATGGGCCACGGCCTGACAAATTCGGTCCTGCTCGCGGGTCTCGACAAGGACAAGGAAGCCGCCGTCATCGCCGAGGCCCGCGGCGTCATCGAGCAATGGGGCCAAAAAATGCGCGGCTGGCTCGGGCCGGGCCTCAGCGAGACCTGGCGCACGCTCGACCTGCTGCGCGAGCATGGCGTCGATTATGTCTGCGATTGGGTCAACGACGACCTGCCATATCGCATGAACAACGGGCTTTATTCGATCCCCTATTCGATCGAACTCAACGACATGCCGCTGTTCAACATGCCGAGCATCGCCATTGACGAATTCTATCGCCGCATCTGCGACACCTTCGACGTGCTCTATAAGGAAGGCGAAAATAACGCCCGGGTGATGGCGATCGCGCTGCATCCGTTCCTGATCGGCGTGCCGCACCGCATCCGGTATCTCGACCGCGCGCTGCAATATATTGGCTCGCACGGCAAAGTGTGGTTCGCCACCGGCTCGGAAATCATCGAGGCTTTCAAGGCGCAGGACAAAACCGCATGACGAAGCTCCTCCGAGGCGCTGCCGCGTTGGCGCTATCCGCCGCGCTTGCGGTCTTGAGCGCTTTCAGTTCCGGCGCCAGCGCGCAGGATAGAAAGCTTCTGCCGCTGAAGGTCGGCACGCTCAAGCAGTCTTCCATCACCGATATCTGGGTGGCGAAGCAAGCCGGCATCTTCGAGCGGAACGGCCTTGATGTTCAGCTTATCGAGTTCCGCAGCGGCAACGAGGCGATCGCCGCGCAGCGCGGCGGCGCCGTCGATATCATCATATCCATCCCGGGCA
Source organism: Xanthobacteraceae bacterium (assembly GCA_035499475.1). Lineage (GTDB taxonomy): Bacteria > Pseudomonadota > Alphaproteobacteria > Rhizobiales > Xanthobacteraceae > BOG-931. Next base: position 38,554 of record DATJYT010000032.1, read on the forward strand.
CGGCAATGACCGCCAATGAGCGCGGCTTCGATCTGGTGCTGGTGTCGCAGAACGAGATCGCGCACGCGCAGGGGCCGGACTCCGGCGCGCTCATCGTGCTCAAGGACTCCGGCATGAACAGCGTAGCGGATTTTGCCGGCAAGAAGATTGCGACCTCCAACCTGCACAGCCAGCGGCCGGTCGCGACTCAGGTCGTGCTGAGAAAACACGGCGTCGATCCGGCTTCGATGACTTTTTTGGAGCTTCCCTTCGGCAGTCTTCCCGACGCGCTCAAGTCGCATCAGATCGATATTGCCGCCTCGCTCGACCCGTGGACGACGCAGTTGAGAACCTCAAGCTACGCCAAGGTGCTGTCTTGGGACTATGTCGAATCGATCCCTGAACAGCCGATCGGCGCCTGGTTTGCGCGCCGCGATTTTGTCGGAAAGAACGGTGAAGCTATCGCGCGCTTCGCCAAGTCCGTGCGCGATGCCTGCGAATACATGAATGCAGATATCGCGCGGGCGAAGAAGAATGTTGCCGCCTATACCGGCCTCGATATCTCGTTCTTGACCGACATGCCGCTCAACGTCTGGAGCTATCGCATCGATCCGGCGAAGTGGCAGGCGGTCGCCGACATGATGCACGCCAGTGGCGAGTTGCAGAAGCCTCACAAGGTTGACGAATATCTGTCCGACATCGTCAAGCCATATGTGGTGAGATAGCGGGGGCCATCCTCTGGAGGCCGCTATGAGCGAGCAAGAAATCGACGACGCCGGCGCGACGGATTCCGGCGCGCGCCGCGGCAAGCGCACCCCATTTGAACGGATCGCACTGCTGCTGCAAGGCGGCGGCGCGCTGGGCGCCTATCAGGCGGGCGTTTATCAGGCCTTGGCCGAGGCCGACCTGCACCCGGATTGGGTCGCCGGGATTTCGATCGGAGCGATCAATTCGGCGATCATCGCCGGCAATCCGCCCGACCGACGCGTTGCCCGGTTGCGAGAATTTTGGGAGATGGTCAGCGCATCGCCTCTGGGACTTCCCAATTTTAGCTCGCTCGACCCCCCAGGCGACTTCGGCCGCCAGTTCGTCAACCAGGCACAGGCGACCAATATTCTGCTGTTCGGCGCGCCGAATTTCTTTTTTCCTCGCGTGCCGCCGCCGATGCTCTGGCCGCCCAGCCACACCGTGAAGGCAAGCTACTACGACAACAGCCCGGTCAGGGCGACGCTCAATCGTCTCGTCGATTTCGACCGGATCAATTCCGGCGCCACGCGCTTCAGCGTCGGCGCCGTCGATGTCCGCTCGGGCAATTTTGAATATTTCGACTCGATGACGCACAAGATTCGCATCGAGCACGTCATCGCCAGCGGCTCGCTGCCGCCCGGTTTCGCCGCGACAGAAGTCGATGGCCAATTCTACTGGGACGGCGGGCTGATCTCAAACACGCCGCTGCAATGGGTGCTCGAGAGCCAGCCGCGGCGCGACACGCTGGCTTTTCAGGTGGACCTGTGGAGCGCACGCGGTGAACTGCCCAAGGATATGATCGAGGTCGAGATTCGCCAGAAGGAGATTACCTATTCAAGCCGCAACCGTGCGGCGACCGATCACTACAAAAGCCATCAGAAGCTTCGTATTGCGCTGGCGAACGTCCTGAAAAAGCTGCCGGAAGACGTGCTCGAAAGTGAGGATGCTAAGCTTTTGGCCGGTGTGGCCAACGACAAGGTCTGCAATATCATCCATCTGATTTATCGGTCGAAGAAATACGAAGGCATCGCCAAAGACTTCGAATTCTCCCGGCGTACCATGGAGGAGCACTGGAGTGCCGGCTACGGCAATGCGCGCGAGACCTTGGCCAATCCCGAAGTCCTCGAACTGCCGGATCGCAGCGAAGGGGTGAGGACGTTCGACATCGGGCACGATCGCGCGGAGTAGCCGCGACCTCCTGGCACGCCGGGAGGCGTCAGCCGTTTCTTTCATCGCGTACCGCGTGAATCCGTTCGCTGTAGACGGGCACGGTCAGCCCGAACAAATCCCAGCGGGTCAGATAAGCGAGCAGGAACGGGTGGCAGCCCCATTCGTAGAGGCGCGCCACGTCACCGGCGAGGAGCGCATCGCGCTCTTCGGCAGTGAGATCGAGCGGCGCGATCGCGGCCGCCGGATCGCGCTTGAGGGCTTCGCGGAAGGCGAGATCGTGGAGCGCGTCGCGGCAGAGCTTGTTGACGGCGTAAACGCTCATCACTTAGCTCCATCGCCACACGCCGAAAGCGTGTCCTTGGCCCGCGTGCGGGATCATCGCGCGCGGCTTGTGCTTGCCGACCACGCCGAGCATGGCGATCCAGTTGAGCAATTCGCCACCGATGTTTCCGGCGCGCAGCATGCGGGCGGTCGTTGCCTCATCGAGCAAATCGTCGATGCGATCGTCTCGCATCAAGTCTTGCAGATGCGCGGTCCATTGCGGATCGGGGAAGCCCGAGCGCTCGCCGACCGGCACCTGGGGACCGCCGATTTCCAGCGAAAAGCTGCCGCTGCCGATGACGCCGACGCGCAGCGACTGCGGCCATTGCTCGATCGCGGCGCGCACCGCTTGGCCCAGCGCGTAGCAGCGTCTTGCGCTCGGCAGCGGCGGCGCGAGGCCGTTGATGAAAATCGGCACGACGGGAATTTTCATGTGCGGCGTCAGGAAATGCAGCGGCACAATTACGGCATGGTCGACGCTGAAATTCTGCGCCAGCGTGATGTCGAAACCGCGGTCGATGGCCGCGGCGCGGATATGGGCCGCCAGCGCTGAGGGCACCGCGACCTTGTATTGCGGCATTGGCGTCTGGTCGTTGGGCCCGGACGTGGCATCGGCAACGCCAATCGCGAAGGTCGGGAAGTTGTCCAGGAAGAACGTATTGAAGTGATCGTCGGTGAACACAATCAGCACGTCGGGCGCGGCTTCGGCAACGTGCTTGGCGACGCCGGCGTAAAGCAGCGCCACCTCCGATTGCGGGCCCTCCCGCGCGACCAGAGCGGGAAAGTGCGGTGTGTGCGGCACGCCGAATCCGGCGACAATCTCGGCCATGGTGCTCGTCCTGCAAGGCTTGCACGCTCATCCTACACCGATGCCGCGCCAGCGACAGCGGGCCTTCCTTCGTGCGGGCAATCCAGTAAAGTGCCGGCCGGAAAATCGGACCGGAGAGGCATTGGTGATGAAGGAAGAGGTCGTCAGCTTTCAATCGGCGGGGTTGCGCCTGCATGGCATCTTGAGCGTGCCGGACGGCGTGCGCCCGTCCGAGCGCCGGGCGGCGTTTCTCGTGCTGCACGGATTCGGCTCCAACAGCGACAGCCCGACCTGCATTGCGCCCGCCAAAGTGCTCGGCGACTTCGGCTTCGTCACGCTGCGCTTCGACATGCGCGGCTGCGGCAAAAGCGAGGGTGAATTCGGCCGCGTCATCTGCCTCGAACAGGTCGAGGATACCGGTAATGCACTCGCTTTTCTTGCCAAGCATCCCGCTGTCGATCCCGACCGGATCGGCGTGATCGGATCGAGCTTTGGCGGCGCGGTCGGCGTCTATTCGGGCGGCACCAATCCGCGGATCGCCGCTGTCATCTCGAACGGCGGCTGGGGGCATGGCGAGCGTAAATTCCGCGGCCAGCATCCGACGCCCGAAGCCTGGGCGAAATTCACCAAGATGCTCGAGGAGGGCAAGGCCTACCGCGCCCGCACCGGCCAATCGCTGATGGTGCCGCGCTATGACATCGTGCCGATCCCCGATCACGTGCGCCAGAACCTGGAGAAGCAGAAGGTCGGGATGCTCGCGCCGAACTCTGTCGAGATGTTCCCGGCCGAGACCGCGCAAAGCATGTTCGATTTCCGCGCCGAGGAGGTTGTCGGAAACATCGCGCCGCGCCCGTTGCTGCTCATTCACGCCGCCAAGGATTCAGTGACGCCGACAGAACAATCGATCGAAATGTTCAAACGCGCCGGCCAGCCGGCCGAACTGCACCTGTTCAGCGGCCTCGATCATTTCCTGTTCGCGGAGAAATCGACGCGGGTGTGGAACATGATGCGGCAGTGGCTCGACTCCTATTTTCCGGCGATGAAGTGACCGGAGCGGCAGGCGTGAGCGCTGATCGGATCGTGGTCGGTCACGAAGAGCTCGGGCGCTTCATCCGCGACCTGCTCCAGGTGGTGGGTGCAAGCGCGAGTGACGCGGCCGTGGTCGCCGACGGGCTGGTGTGGGCCAATCTGCGCGGCGTCGATGGACACGGCGTTTCACGGCTGCCGCGCTACCTGAAGATCATCGCGCGCGGCGAGATCGACCCGAAGGCCAAGCCGCATCTCAGTCACGATCGTCCGGCGACTTTCGTCCTGGAATGCGGCCACGGTTTCGGACCAGTGGCGGCGATGCGGGCGGCCGCGATTGCGGTCGAGCGGGCAAAAAAAATCGGGGTCTGTTTCGGGCTCATTCGCGAGCAGACCCATACCGGCGCGATCGGTCGCTACGCGCAATGGATTGCCGCCCAGGGCTGCGCCGCCGTCCTCATGGGCGCAGGGCCCGCGTTGATGGCCTATCACGGCGCCCGGGTCGCCAGCATGGCGACCAGCCCGATCGCGATCGCGGTGCCGAGCGGCAACGGTCCGATCGTGCTCGACATGGCGACCAGCACGATTTCGAATGGCAAAATTCTTCAGGCCCGCGCCGCCGGCACGCCGCTGCCGGAAGGAACGGTGCTGACCGCGGACGGCGAGCCGACCACCGATCCGCGCCAGGCCGAAATCCTGCTGCCGCTCGGCGGTCCGAAAGGCTCCGGTCTTGGGCTGATGTTCGAGATGCTGGCGAGCGTGCTCGCCGCGGCGCCGATCCAGGCGCGCGCCCTCGGACCCGAGAAGCGCACGCGCCACACCGGCAATAC